>JAEYXI010000595.1 GCA_023428515.1 Pseudomonadota bacterium
CTACGGACCGGGGCGCGCATATCATGCTCAATCCTCTCGAAGACCATCTCAGCCCGCGTGGGCGCCGCATCAGAGCCCTGTCGGCCGAATTGGGAACGATCGTCTTTTGCTGCGTACTTGCCTATTACGGCTTCGTGCTCGCCTACCGGACGCGCTTCATGACTTCGTCCGCGGCGGACATTCCGATGTCCTACGTCTATGCCGCGATGCCGGTCGGAGCGCTTCTCATCATCTTTTTTGCCGCCGTGCATGCCATTGCCGGCACCGTCCACCATGCCGACCCCATGGACGATCGGAGCTGAGCCATGATCACCATCCTCCTGATCAGCTTCGTCGCCTTCCTGATCGTCGGCATGCCGATCGCCTTCGCGATGGGATTGTCCGGCGTGCTTGCTCTCGTACTCGGCAGCGACCTTTCGCTGCTGGTCGTGCCCCAGCAGATGTACGCCTCCCTCGACAGCTTCTCACTGCTCGCGGTGCCGCTCTTCGTGGTGGCCGGAGAACTCATGAGCACGGGCGGCATCACGGAAAGGATCGTCGCCTTCAGCCGCCTCGGCGTCGGCCATCTCAAAGGCGGGCTCGCCCAGGCGAATGTGGTGGCGAACATGTTCATGTCGGCGCTTTCCGGTTCGGCCGTGGCTGACCTCGTCGCCGTCGGCAGCATCATGATCCCGGCCATGAGCAAGGAGGGCTACCGCAAGGACTATTCCGTCGCCGTCACCTCCTGCGCCGCCTTGCTCGGCCCGATCATCCCGCCGAGCATTGTCGCCGTCATCTACGGATCTCTGACGGGCACCTCAATCGGAGCCTTGTTCGTTGCAGGCATCGTCCCGGGTCTGGTCGCCGGCCTTGGATTGATGGTCCTTGCCCGGCTGCTGGCGAATCGAGGTGGCGCGAAGCCCCTGCCCCGTGCAAGCTGGTCCGAGTTCGGCCACAGCGGCGTCGCGGCCGCGCCTGCGCTGATGGTTCCGGTCATCATCCTTGGCGGCATTCTCGGCGGCGTCTTCACGCCCACCGAGGCGGGCGCCATCGCCGCCTTCTACGCGCTGCTCTACGGAATTGTGCGGCGCCGCCACACCGTGGGCGGCACGTATTCGCTGCTGCTCTCGGCATCCATCACCACCGCGAGCGCCCTCATCACGCTCGGCGGTGCCGCCGTCTTCAGCTATGTGCTGATCAGCGGCGGATTTGCCCAGGCGACACTCAACACACTGCTCTCGCTGACGAGCGAGCCGCACATGGCGATGCTCCTTCTGATGGTTGGCCTGTTCATCCTCGGCCTCGCCGTGGAGCCGGTCCCGGCGTTGATCATGATTGTCCCGGTGATCATTCCCGCCGTGCAGCACTACGGCATCAACGAGATCCAGTTCGGAATGGCGGCGATCATGATGCTGGTGCTGGGCTCGCTCACGCCGCCGATCGGCGTTCTCGCCATGATCGCCTGCCGCATCGCCAATCTCGACTACGGCAAATCGCTGGGCATGCTGACGCCCTTCATGGCATGGTGGTTCTTCGTAACGATGCTCGTGGCTTTCGTTCCGCAGCTGACACTCTGGCTTCCTTCGGTATTGCTACCGTGAACGCTCTTTCCGGTCAGGTCTCCCTCGTCATGGGCGCCTCGCGAGGCATCGGGGCGGCAGTGGCCCGAACCCTCGCGGCCGAAGGAGCATCCGTATTTCTCGTGGCGCGCAGCCGCGAGCCCCTAGAGCGGCTCGCCAATGATATTCGCGAACAAGGCGGCATGGCGGAGATATTGGTGCACGACTTGTCGGAACGCGAAGCAGCCGAGGATGCGGTGGCAGCCGTCCTCAAGCGTTTTGGACGTCTCGATCATCTGATCAACAACGCCGCCGTCATCGACCCCGTGCAGCATATCGGCGAAGCGGATCCGCAAGCCTGGGCGCGGGCAATCCGCATCAATCTCGGCGGTGTCTTCCTCAATTGCAGGGCCGCTCTACCAGTGTTCGAGAAAGCTGGAGGCGGTGTGATCATTATGCTTTCGTCGGGAGCAGCCCATCGCCCCGTGGAAGGCTGGTCGGCCTATTGCGCATCAAAGGCTGCAAGCCTGATGCTGACTCGGGTCATGGCGCTAGAAACAGGGCCCCAGATCCGCATCTATGCCTTCCAGCCCGGCGCCGTCGACACGGACATGCTCGGCAACGTCCGCGAGGCGGGTCTCAGCGAATACAGCCGCCGCGCGCGCGAGACGCTTCTGCCACCGGAACTGCCGAGCCGGGTCGTGGCCTTCCTGTGCCGCGAAAGGCCTACTGACTTGTCCGGTCAGGAATTGAGCATCAGGGATCCGGACTTGCGGGCGCGCGTCGGTCTACCGGACGGCAACTATACTTGATGTCACAGGGGCGGCAGTCCGCTGGCTGCTCGGAAATCCTTGTCGCGAATATCGACTTCCCGGCCGGCATAGGCTTCTCCGCCCGCTCCGCAAAGGAAGGCGATGGCAGCGGCAGGCTCATCAACGCTCGACAGCGTTTCGCGCTTCAGTTGGCTGACCGGATTGACGCCCGATTGCCTTATCTCGGCCTGCATGCCCGTATCGACCAGCCCCGGCGAAAAGCCGATGCTGCGAATGCCTTGCCCTGCATACTCCTCGTGAAGCGAGCGGGTAAGCATGGAGAGGCCTGCCTTCGACGCGCAGTAGGCCGACCAGCCTTCCAGCGGTTTGTAAGCCGCGCCCGACAACAGATGGACCACGACGCCCGAGCCGCGCTCCACCATCCCCGGCAGTACGGCATGCAGGCAATGGAAGGCGCCGATCAGGTTGATCTCGATGGTCCGCAGCCATTCAGCGCGCGGCGCCTCCGCCAGGCGGGCGATAGGCTGTATGGAACCGGCATTGCTGACCAGCACGTCGATCGCGCCCAAACCGCGCGTAACCGCTGCGACGGCGTCATCTACCGAATTGGGATCCGCTACGTCGCACAGCACCGGCAACGCCCTGCCGCCGGCGCTTTCGATAGCGGCCGCGACTTGTTCACCGTCTTCAAAACGGCGGACGCCCACGCCAACCGCCGCGCCATTGCTGGCAAGGGCAATCGCTGTCGCTGCCCCGATGCCGCGCCCTGCCCCTGTGACCAGGGCTGTCTTGCCGGCCATGCTCATCTTCAAGCTCCTTTGAGTCCGGCATAGTCGGCACCCTCCGGGCTGTCAACAAGAGGCTAGGCCACTTGACAATTTCACCCAAAGGCGACACCCCTGTAACCACCGCTTCGAACCGCGGATGAGAGGCGATTATGGAGCCCAGGCAGTTGAAGATCGACCCGATCGCGCGCGAAGGCGCGTCGGAAAAGGTCGTCCACCGCTTGCTGGCTCTCGTCAAGGCGGGTGATCTGAAGCCGGGAGACCGGCTGCCGGGAGAGCGTGAGCTCGCCGAAATGTTCCAGGTGAGCCGCCCCACGATCCGTGAGGCTGTGCGCGCGCTTGCCACGCTTGGCGTTGTCAAGTCCCGTCACGGTGGCGGCATCTTCATTTCTGCGCTCGAAGCCGCGGACCTGCTCGGCCCGCTGTCATTCTTCCTGACGCATCAGGAGATGGAGGTGGAAGGCCTCTAA
>JAEYXI010000610.1 GCA_023428515.1 Pseudomonadota bacterium
ACGTTTTCGGCGGCCGGGCTATTCGGAATGAAGGGCAGCGTCTCGATCGAGTTGCCGTTGACGGACAGCCCCATCGGGCGAGCGGCCTTGTTGGTGCCGAGCGCGTAGAGGATGTCGATGCCGTAGACGCCGGCCTCGGAAACCTCGACCGTCCAGGTCAGCGTCTCCGTATCCGGGCCAAGGAAGTCGACAAAGTCGCCCGATTGGTTGCGATCCTCGCTGACGATGGCCGGGTCACCGGTCGAAGCGGCATTCTCAGCCTCGTAGAGGACGTAGGTCACGCCATTGATCACCTCCTCGCCGTCGTTCGGCGTGCCGGGCTCAGCATCGTTCGGCACAAGAATCTCGAGTTGGTCGATGTTCGGGCCGGTGGCATTAACCGCGCGCAGCGTGACTGTGTTCTGGCCAGCGATGAGTGAAACCGGGATCTCGACCGTCGACCAGACTGTCCAGCCGTCGACCGTTCCTCCCGGCGAAGTCGGCAGGAATGACTGCACCTTGACGATCGTGCCGTTGACTTCGAGCTGCAGCGGCCGATCCAAGGTCGCACCGTTCGCGTAACGGAAACGCAGTACTGCGGAACCCGCATCGTCCGACGCCACATTGAAGGTAAATGTCAGGAAATCGGCATTGGTCGAGCCGAAGTCTGCATAGCCACCGGGTGTGCCGTCGAGATTATCGGTGTTGCCGTCGAGGCCAACCGCACCCGGACGCAGGCCGTTCACATAACCGGCCCCGGTACCAGTCTCGAGATTGCTTGCATCGCGAATCTGGATTTGCGCAGTTGGGCTGGTCGCCACCGTGACTGCGGTCCCGTCGGCCGGCGTTTTGTCCTCCGCCTGGATCGTCATCAGCGTGATGAACTCGGGCTGCTCGGGTTCTTCGCCCGGCGTGAAGGTTGTCGACGCAGTCGCCTCATTAAGGTCGTCGTCGGTGACACGGATTGTCGCCGTGACGTTGCCCGTGAGGTTCGAGATGTCGATCGTGAAGCGGTCCTGCCCGTTGAGCGCAATGGTCGTTTCCGGGCCATTGTTGAAGCGCACGCGCACGGCCGTGATGTCGTCGTCCAGGCCATTGATCTGGAATATTGCTGCAGCCGGATCGGTTACGTCGAAGGCGACAATCGCAAGATCGCCGCCCTCGTTCGCAGTTACGTCCTCGGTGACGCCGCCCGGAGCCGGCGTCAGCAGGATGAGTTGGCTGGCGCCCGTGCTGCGATTCAGCGTCATCAGATAGAGCTGGCCGGTGACCGGATTCTGGATGATGTCAAGCGGATCGATATAATTGTTGATCACCGAGCCGTCGGGGCGGCGCAACACATCGTCGCCAATGATGTTGCCGTTCGCATCGACGCGGATCATGCGCACGTTGTCGCCCGTCGAGAATTGGGCGAACAGGATGGCGCCTTTCAGATTCGAGCCGAAGGCATTGCCAGTATATTCGATCGCGCCGTTGGGCGAGCGGTTGTAGCCGAGGTTATAGACGCCATCGAGATCGTAGTTGGGATCCGGATCGACGCCGACCTGATAGCCGTCCGTCGCCGAGTTGCCGTCATTGCCGCCGACGACCTCGTTCGGGTCGAGCCCGGACGTCGGATTGCCGCCATTCAGCACGTACTCGTCGCGCAGAACGTTCGGGTGGCCGTAGTAGCCCCCTTCCTCAATCGTGAAGAAGTAATCGTACTGCTTCGGGGAGTTCGCGATGACCGTGTCGAGGCCCGGCTGCGTCGGATCGTTCGGCGTCTTGCCGCCTGAGGCAGTGCCGTTGGTCGGCACGTAGAGATGGCCGTTCGAGTGCCAGACGAGGTCGTAAGCGTTGCGCACACCAGTGGCATAGATCGTAAGCACGGCGTCTTCGGCGAACGGATTGTACCAGCCGGGATAGGTGCCGTCCGAATTGAAGGCCGAGGCCGGATTTGTCGTCGTGGGGTTATTGTTGGTGAGCGGTTCGGTCTGCACGTTGAAGCCGCCCGCGGGTGGTGTCTTGGTCGGGTCGATCTCCAGGATCGCCGCGTTGAGCAGGCGCTCGGGGCGGTTGCCCCATGCGCCGTCGGGCGCTCCGGCCGCTGAGTTGGAGCCCTGGCTCATATAGAGCAGATATTCAGGCTCGCCCGGCTGACCAAAATCCGGATTCTCTCGGAATTCGAGGCTGTTCGAGAGATGATCGGCACCCGAACGCGGCAGGCCGCGGATATAGGTTTCGGCAGTGGCGTCCTCGAGCGAGCCGCCCGGCCCGAGGGTGATCTTGCTGACACGGCCAGAAAATTCCGGCGTGTCAAAAGCTTTTTGCTCACGTGGAATGGGTGCGTTGTCGGTAATCCAGATTGTGTTGGGGTCGTTCGGATCAAAGACAAAGCCGACGATACCGCGCCGCTCGCCGCCACCAGCGTCAAGATAGTCAAGCGCGACCGTTTCCTGCGAGTTCTTGTCAATAGTGCCGTCTGGGTTGACGTTCCAGCGATGGATCTCGCCGGTGATGGTGGCGACGTAGAGCTTGCCATCCGGGCCAAATTCGATCGAGGTGTAGCCGCCGGCGCCGTCGACGAAGCCGTTGAGCAGCACGTTGGTCGAGAAGGCGACTTCGCGCGCCACGTCCTCAGGCGCCTCGCCGGTGACGAAGGTCGTGGTGAGGTCCTGCATCTGGCGCAGCGGTGCATCGGGGTCGGTGATGGAGCCGAGGTCCATCACGTCCTGCACCTTCAGCGTATAGCTGGTGTTCTCCTTCAGCGCCGTCACCGGCCTAATGGTGAGCGAATCCGCGCCGCCGCTGATCTGCACGTCGATGTCGACCTCGATGCCAGTCAGCGTCTCGACGAGCTTGATGTTCTCGGTATGTGTGATGTTGGGGCCGCGGTTGCCGTCGGCTTGTATGTTGACGCCGATGACGAACATCGCGGTCGGGTCGATCCCGACAGGCAGTTCGCCATTGGGGCCGAGCGCAATCGAGACTTGGCCTTCGAGCGTGTCGGCGACCGGCGCGACGAAATAGGAGTAGTCCTGGTCGGCTGTACGGCCATCGCCAGGCGTCAGGTCCTCAACTTTTTCGATTTCAAGGTACTGGATTTCGGTGTTGGTGCCGCCGATCGAGTCGATGGTCAGCTTGCCGTCGACGACCGTCACCATGCCGGTGACCAGAGCAGAGCGGAAGCCACCGCCATTCTGGTTGTCGCTCGGCTCGTTGGCCGGGACCCAGTTCGGCATGAACTTGTGGCCTTCGACGTTGATCGCATAGGTGCTGTCGAAAGCGCCGGCGGTGTCGCCGACCGAGATCGTCACCTGATAGGTGCCGTTCTCAAGCGCCATTTCCCAGGCACGGGCAGGTCCGCCGCCAGGCTGCTCGAAATGAGCATAAGTCTTCTGGAGCTCGGAAGCCTCCGAGACGGTATTCTTGTACCAATGCGAGTTGGCTGGCTGTGCCGTTGGCGTGGTGCCGTTGGCTGTACCGTCGGCGACACTCGCCTCGGTCACCCAGCCATAGCTCAACCCGTTGCCGCGGTCGCCATAGGCGGCACCGATGTCCGCGAGATAGCCGGCGGGGGTCTGGTAGCCAGAGGGCAGACCCTGCGTGGTCTGGTCTGCAGGCGGCTGAAAGTTGATCTTCACCACCTCCTCGAAGCGTATCTGCTCTCGTGGGTCGACCGGATCGGTTCCTTCGCGGCTGATCGTGACGTTGTCGATGTTCGGACCGTTTGCGATCGTGTTGGTGAAGGAGATCGTGTTCGTACCGGCGGCAAGTTCGATATCGATGGTGAACTCGCTCCAGGTCTGCCAGGCGGTTGCGGCGGGTGCGCCAACCGGCGCAGTAGATGGAAAGTCCAACGTCTGAGTGACGCCGCCGACCAGTGGGTCGCCGACCAGAAGGCGC
>JAEYXI010000655.1 GCA_023428515.1 Pseudomonadota bacterium
GGCCTTGCCGGTCCCGCATCGATCGAGGTGCTCCAGAACACAACGGGGAGGTCGCGCGATGGGCGACGTCTATACCGTCCGCTTGAATCCGGTCGGCGTCGAATTCGAGGTCGAAGAGGGTGAAACGGTCCTCGACGCAGCGTTCCGGCAAGGCATCGCCCTGCCGCATGGCTGCAAGGAGGGACGGTGCGCGGCCTGCAAATGCGTGCTGAACGAGGGCGAGGTCGAGCTGAAGCCCTATTCCACTTTCGCCCTGAACGAGATGGAGCGGGACCAGAACCATATCCTGCTGTGCCGGACCCTGGCCTATTCGGACATCGAGGTCGATCTTCTCAACTTCGACGAAGAGATACTCTCGAAATCCATACCCGTGCGGAACTTCAACGCAAAAGTGGCGCGGGTGGTCGAACTGACCCACGACATAAGGCGCCTGGAGATCGTGCTCGATCAGCCTCTCAAATTCTGGGCGGGCCAATATGTCGACATCACGCTCCCGGGGGCAGAGGCGATTACGCGCTCGTTTTCCATGGCAAATACGCCGGTCGCGGGCAAAGAACTCGCCTTCATCATCAAAAAATACCCCAACGGCAAGTTCTCCTCCCGTCTCGACGACGAACTCCGCCCCGGAACCGAGCTTTCCCTGCGCGGACCCTTCGGTACCTGCTTCCGACGGGAAGACAAGGGAGGAGCCCTGATCCTGGTCGGTGGCGGCTCCGGCATGTCACCGCTGTGGTCGATCCTTCACGACCATCTGGAGAGCGGAGAGGAGCGCGAGGTCCATTTCTTCTACGGCGCCCGCACCGCCAAGGACCTGTTCTATCTCGACGAATTCGCCCGGCTGGCGGCGGAAAATCCCCGCTTCCACTTCATCCCCGCGCTCTCGGGCGCCGGCGACGAGGACGGCTGGAGCGGCGAGCGCGGCTTCATCCATGACGTGCTGAACGCCCATCTGCGCCGGCTGGATTTCGGCGAGGACGTCGACGTCTATGCCTGCGGCCCGGAGCCGATGATCGAGGCTCTCGTGCCGGTCCTGCAGATGAACGACGTGCCGACCGAGCGGATCTTCTTCGACAAGTTCACGCCGGCGTCGAGCGCCACCGAGCAGCTGGCGCACGCCTGAGTGCCAGCGAGCGCAATTCCTTCAGAACTAAAGACAATTGGGAGGACCACCATGACAGCCACGCAAACGGCGCCGGCCAAGTCGGGCGCAGCCGGATCGGCCATCTTCGCCGATTCCGACAGCCGGAAGTACCGCTACTTCGAACCGCGCGGCAAGCGCGCGACCCATTACGAAGACGTCACCGTCGACGTTCAGCCCGATCCCGAACGCTATTTGCTGCAGGATTGGATCATCTCGTTCCCCAACGGACGCGGCGCCTATTCCAAGGACAACACCGCCGCATTGAGCTCCAACTGGCACCTGTTCCGCGCGCCGGACCAGGAGTGGGAGCGCACCCACTACCAGCGCCAGTCGAAGATCGAGGCGATGGTGCAGGCCGTCATCTCCAATGGCCGCAAGTCCGGCGCGCCGCTGCACTTCGACAAGGCGTGGATAAGGGTGTTGCAGAACCATCTCGGCGCGTGGAAACACGCCGAATTCGGCCTTGGCACCTCGCTGATGCAGGCGCAGCGCTACGGCTATACGCAGATGATCAACAATGCGACGCTGACCAACTCGTCGTACAAGCTGCGTCTCGCTCAGGACATCACGCTGTACCTTGCCGAAATCGGCATGGACATCGGCAATTTCGACGACGAGGCGGGCAAGCGCGCCTGGCTTGAAGACGGCAGCTGGCAGGGCACGCGCGAGGCGGTCGAGTCCATCATGGGCTCGGAGGACTATCTCGAGCAGTACTTTGCCATCAACATCGTCTTCGAGCCGCTGGTGGGCGAATTGTTCCGCTCGGGCTTCCTCATGCAGGCGGCCTCGCCCAATGGCGACTTCATCACCCCGCCGGTGATTTCGGCGGCGGAGGCCGATTACGAGCGCAACCTCGCCAACGCCATCGATCTGTTCCACCTGCTGGCGCATGATCCCGAGCACGGCCCGCACAATAAGAGCCTGTTCCAGGCCTGGCTGCACAAGCATGTCGCCCTGGCCAACACGGCGGCGGCGGGTCTGCAGCCGATCTGGTCGCAGCCGCACTCCAAGCCTGTCCAGTATTCCGACGCGCGCGCGCAGTCGGTCGAGCGCATCGGGAAGATCCTGGGCGAACTCGGCCTCGACCTTCCCAAGGAGTGACGCCCATGTCCACCATGTCCCGCTCGGCCACCAACCAGAACATCTTCCAGAAGATGGGCGACCTCGTCTTCGACCAGACGATCTCGCACCAGTGCGGCGTCACCATGAACGACAGCGTCGAGGCGCGCGCCATCGCCGAGTTCATGGGCCAGAAGCCCAATGTCACCATCACCTACCAGCCGGCGCTGATCCGCATCGATGGCGAAGGCAAGCTTGTCTTCAAGATGGACGAGATCAGCGAAATCCTCGGCAAGGAAATGAATGCCGAGATCTTCGAGGTCAACACGTCCACGCATTATGGGCGCATGATCCGCATCGACGACAACACCGTGACGCTGTTCGGCGACATGGACGAAATCCGCCAATACATCGAGTGAGGCTCGCTGCCGCCCCGGGGAGGGCTGCCTTGCCCGGGGCGGCACGCCTGCCGCCATCAGCCGCTGCGCCACGCGCTTACAGAATTCGTCGAAAAAGGGAGAGGGTTCATGTTCAGGACGCCGGACGGTGAAGAGATCTTCATCATCGATGGCCACACCCATTTCTGGGACGGCAGCCCGGAAAATCAGGCCAACATCCATGGAAAGCAGTTCATCGACTGTTTCTACGCCTACCACACCGCCCTGAGCCCGAAGGATCAGCTGTGGAGCAAGGAGCAGTTCGAGAAGTACAGCGCCGACAGGATGCACCGCGATCTGTTCGTCGACGGTCCCGACGACATGGCGATCGTCCAGTCCACCTATCTCAGCGAGTTCTACAAGAACGGCTTCAACACCATCGAGCGCAATCTGGACATGGCGAAGGCCTACCCGGACCGCTACATCGTCAACGGCGCCTTCGACCCGCGCGATGGCGAAAAGGCGCTCGAATACATCCACTTCATGAAGGAAAACTACAATATCAAGGGCGTGAAGCTCTACACGGCGGAGTGGAAGGGGGATTCACGGGGCTGGAAGCTCACCGACCCCAGCGCCTATCGCTGCCTGGAGCTGTGCCAGAAGCTCGGCATCACCAATGTCCACGTCCATAAGGGCCCGACGATCATCCCGCTCGACAAGGACGCGTTCGATGTCCACGACGTCGACCATGCGGCGACCGATTTCCAGGGGCTGAACTTCATCATCGAGCATTGTGGCCTGCCCCGGCTCGACGATTTCTGCTGGATCGCGGTGCAGGAGACCAATGTCTATGGCGGCCTCGCCGTGGCGCTGCCCTTCATCCATTCGCGCCCGCGCTACTTCGCCGAGGTCATCAGCGAATTGCTGTTCTGGGTCGGCGAGGACAAGATCCTGTTCGGCAGCGACTATGCGATCTGGACGCCGCGCTGGCTGGTCGAGAAGTTCTGGAACTTCGAGATCCCGGAGGACATCAAGCAGGAGCATGGCGTCGACCTCACCCGCGAGGCCAAGCGCAAGATCCTCGGACTCAACGCCGCCCGGCTCTACAATATCGATATCGAGGCGCAGAAGGCGAGGCTGAAGGACGCCTCGCTGGCGGTCGCGGCGGAGTAGGCCCATGCGCCGCCCCGCCAGAACGCAGATCGGCGGCGATGCGCACATCGCCGCCGTGTGGAGCCAGCTCGCCGGCGTCATGGACCCGGAGCTGGACGAGTCCATCGTCGACCTCGGCTTCGTGGAGGACATCGCGATCGGCGGCGACGGCCGGGTGGATGTCGCCTTCCGCCTGCCCACCTACTGGTGCTCGCCCAACTTCGCCTTCCTGATGGCGGACGATATCGGCCGGGCGGTGCGGGCGCTGCCCTGGGTGCGGCAGGTTCATCCCCGGCTGGAGGACCACATGTTCTCCGACGAGGTCAATCGCGGCACCCATCTCGGCCTGTCCTTTGCCGAGACGTTCCGCGAGCTGGAGGTCAGCGACACGCTGGAGGGCCTGCGCGAAACCTTCCTGCGCAAGGCGTTCCAGCGCCGGCAGGAGGCGGTCATCCTCGGCCTGCGGCGCGCCGGCTGGTCCGATTCGGCCATCGTGACCACCGATCTCGCGACGCTGGACCGCGCCGTCATCACCGATCCCGAGGGCCTGCGCCAGATGCCGCGCTACCGCGAGATCCTGCTGGCGCGCGGCCTCGCCGGCCGACCGTCCGACCTTGCCTTCGTCACGCTCGACGGCGCGGCCATCCCGGCCGCCGACCTGCCGGTGCATCTGCGGGGGCTGCGCGCGGTGCGCATCAACATGGAGGCCAATGGCGCGCTGTGCCGGGGGCTTCTCGACGCCCGCTACGACGACGGGCAGCGCGCGGTAACCGCCGCGCCGTCAGGACACGCCTGCGGCGGCGCCGGAGCGTCCGCCGGCTGCTGCGGCGGGTGTGCCCTTCAGGCCGCCGGCCAGGCCACCGGCGCCGCGCCTCCCGCGCGACATGCCGGCTCCCCGCTCTCCGTGTGAACGAGGCCGCGACGCTCCGTTCCGACGCCGATCCCAACAAGCAAACAAAATGACGAGGAAACAGCCATGGCAAAGATGATCCTGCATGACGGCGAGGCGCGCCGCGCGCTCGCCTGCGGCGTCGGCAAGCTGGCGGCGGCGGTCGAATCGACGCTCGGTCCCAAAGGCATGAACGCTATGGTCGACCGGCCGATCGGCACCCCCATCGTCTCGCGCGACGGCGTGACCATCGCCTCCGAAATCGAACTGCCCGACCGCTTCGAGAACATGGGCGCGCAGGTGGTGCGCGAGGTGTCGATGCAGACCAACGAGGTCGCCGGCGACGGCACCACCACCGCCATGGTGCTGGCCAACGGCCTCATCCAGAATGGCGTCGCGGCACTGGAGCGGGGCGCCAAGCCCGTCGACCTGTGCCGGGGCATCGACACGGCGGTCGATCTCGTGGTGGAAACGCTGAAGGGCCGCGCCCGCGCGGCCTCCGAACGCTCGATGCTGGAGGCGGTGGCGACCATCGCCGCCACCAACCCGCATCTCGGGCATCTCGTGGCCGAGGCGCTGCACCGGGTCGGCCTCGACGGCATCGTCTCCTCCGACTACGGCCTCACCATCGAGACAACGCTCGACGTGGTGGAGGGCATGTCCTTCGATCGCGGCTACATTTCCCACCACATGGTGACCGACGTCGAGAAGATGGAGGTGGTGCTCCACGAGCCCTACATCCTGCTGA
Organism: Pseudomonadota bacterium; assembly: GCA_023428515.1. The sequence continues at coordinate 5,367 of JAEYXI010000655.1, forward strand.
CCGACCTCAAGATCCGTGCCCCGCAGGAGATCGCCGGCATCCGCCAGGCGGTGGCGCAGACCGGGCGCACCCTGGTCATCATCGCCGAGGAAATCGCCCCGGACGTGGTCGTCACCCTGCTCGGAGACGGCAATCGCGGCAAGGTGCTGGTGGTGAACCCGCCCGATTATGGCCATTGGCGCAAGGCGATGATGGACGATCTCGCCATCATCACCGGCGGCAAGGTCATCGCCCGCGACCTCGGCGGAAAGTTGGAGGACGTCACGCTCGACGATCTCGGCACCGCCCATCAGGTCCGCGCCAGCGCCCGCGAGACCGTCCTCATCCGCGGCGGCGGAGACGCCGAGGCGATTGCCGCCCGCCGGGCGCAGGTCACGCGCCAGCACGAACTGGCGCCCCCCAATATCGAGCAGGACAAGCTGAAGGAGCGTCTCGCCAAGCTCTCCGGCGGCACGGCCGTGATCTATGCCGGCGGCGTGACGCCGGTGGAGCAGAAGCGCACCCTCCAGCTGATCGACGACGCGCTGAGCGCCACCCGCGCGGCGGCGGAGGAAGGCATCGTCGCCGGCGGCGGCACCGCGCTTCTCCAATGCGCGCCCGTCGTCGCTTCCCGGCTCGGCAATCTCAACGGCGATGTCGGCGAAGGCATCCGCCTGGTGCGCGAGACGCTGGCCCGCCCGGCGGCGTTCATCGCCCGCAATGCCGGCTACGCCCCCGAGGCCATCGTCGAGAAGCTGATGGCGGCGGAGGACGGCATCGGCTTCGACGCGGCCACTGGCGAGATGAGGGACATGGTCTCGGCCGGCATCGTCGATCCGGTGCGCGTCACCTACACGGCGCTGCGCAATGCCGCCTCGGTGGCCACGCTGGTGCTCACCACCAACACGCTGATTGCCGACATCACCGATTATGTCGACCCCACCGCCGGTCCCGCGCTCGGCGGCGGCGCTGAAAAGCTGGGCCGCGCATGATCATGG
>JAEYXI010000548.1 GCA_023428515.1 Pseudomonadota bacterium
TGGCCGATCAGCGCGATCGAACCGCCGAAGGCCGCCGCCGCGATCAGCCATACCGCCTCGCCGATCGCCGCGTGGTCGTTGAGCTTCAGCGCGGCGCCCCCGACATAACCCGCGAAGATGATGGCGAAAAGCGCGCCGACGCGGCCGAGGCGCGGGATCGCCTCCCAGTTCGATGCGACGAAGATGAGGATCGCCGCGCCGAGCAACAGCGCCGCCATGATCGCCAGTATGGACCCGAAGCTCAGGGACCTGCGGTCATGGGCCTCGACGTCGAGGACGATCGCCTGGGCCGTCTTGGCGTCGATCAGGCCGGATGCCACCCATCTGGCCGAGTCAGCCCGGACACGCGACGAATAGCTCGCCATTCTTCCCTCCCGGCCACAAATTGCCGCTTGGCCGCCAAGTCCTTGAACCCGCGATCTTTTGGGCGGATTTCGCCGGATTTGTGACCCGGCTAAAATCGATTAATGTTGCAATGCACAATTTGCATTGCTGCTATGCACCAAACGCCATTTTAAAACGGCCCGGCAAGGCGTATCTACCATTCGTACCCAAGAGATAGAACACCTGAACGATAGACGAACGAGACGTACGATGAACCTGATCCGCAACTACCGCAACTGGCGCCGCTACCGGGACACCGTTTCCGAGCTGAGCCGCCTTTCGAACCGTGAGCTCACCGACCTCGGCATTTCGCGCGGCGACATCCCCGCGGTTGCCCGCAAGTCGATCTAAGGAATTTCGCCAGGGTCGACCTCCTCCCCGACCCTGACGGATAAGGCCAGCTTTCACCTCCTCCCGATTGCTGGCCACCGAAACGGCGCCCGCCGCACGTCCTCCCGCGGCGGGCGTTGTTCCCGAAGAAGGTTTCGCCCCTTCGAAAACAGGCGAAGGGAATTTCGTCAAAGCCGACCTCCTCCCCGGCGATGACGGATAGGCCGGTTCCTCACCTCCTCCCGGGGAACCGTCCACAAAAACGACACCCGCCGGATCTCCTCCCCCGGCGGGTGTTGTCTTTTCAGGGATGGCGTCAGTTTAAAGCGCCGCTTTCCAGCACCCCGCGCACCTTCCACTGCTCGTAAGGGAAGATGTCAGGCCTTCCGCCTCCCGCGGAATACCAGGAATCGACGACCCATCTTGTTCCGCCCTTGTCGACGATGATCGCCGTCCAGTGGGGATAGCGCCCGTCGATGAAGAAGCCTCGGCTCACCTTGCGCCCGACAGTGTGGAACTTGAGCAGCCCGCGATTGGCCAGGTAGCGCAGAAAACCGGTCGTGTTGGTCGATTCGTCAATGCAATCCATCTGGCCCTTGATGCGGGCGCCGATTACCGCCGCCTTGGGAAGGTCGCGTACCCCGATTACCTGGTAGGACCGCTCCTCGAAATACTGGACAGCTTTCTTGAGCGCCGCGCGCTCGGCTGCGGGCGAACTCGCGCCCGCACGCATGATCGATTGGAGTCGTGCCGCATCGCGCCGGCCTAAAACCAATTTCGAGCGGAAGCTGCATGAATAGCCGTGGCAGACAGATATCGTCGCAGACGAGCTGACGGAGGCTGCCTGCGCTACGGCCGGCACTCCGAACCAACCGGATAGCAACGCCAGAGCGGCGAAAACACCAGCGATCGAACGCATGGCTTTTTGCGATCGTGTCATTCTGTGGCGCATCGCCGCCGATGGTCGGCAATTGCATTGCGGGGGTCAAGGCATTATTGCCACGCGCATGAACACCAAGCCCATACATATCGTCGGCGGCGGCCTTGCCGGCTCCGAGGCCGCCTGGCAGGCAGCCGAAGCCGGCGTGCCCGTTATCCTGCACGAGATGCGGCCGGTGCGCGGTACGGACGCGCACAAGACGGACGGCCTTGCCGAACTGGTCTGTTCCAACTCCTTCCGCTCTGACGACGCCGAAAACAATGCGGTCGGGCTGCTGCATGCCGAGATGCGCCTTGCAAATTCGCTGATCATGGCCTCTGGCGACGCCAACCAGGTGCCGGCCGGCGGCGCGCTCGCCGTCGACCGCGACGGCTTTTCGGCCGCCGTCACGGCAAAGCTCGAAGCCCATCCGCTGATATCAATCGCACGCGAGGAAGTCGCCGGCCTGCCGCCCCAGGATTGGGATCTCGCGGTCATCGCCACCGGCCCGTTGACCGCGCCTTCGCTCGCCGAGGCGATCGCCACGGAAACCGGCGCCGACGCGCTCGCCTTCTTCGACGCCATCGCTCCGATCATCCATTTCGACACGATCGACATGGACGTCTGCTGGTTCCAGTCGCGCTACGACAAGGTCGGCCCAGGTGGCACCGGCAAGGACTACATCAACTGCCCGATGAGCCGCGAACAGTACGAGGCCTTCGTCGCCGCGCTGATCGCAGGACAGAAGACCGAGTTCAAGGAATGGGAAGGCACGCCCTATTTCGACGGCTGCCTGCCGATCGAGATCATGGCCGAGCGTGGTCCCGAGACGCTGCGGCACGGTCCGATGAAGCCGATCGGCCTCACCAATGCCCACAACCCCACGGTAAAGCCTTATGCGGTCGTGCAGCTTCGCCAGGACAACGCGCTGGGCACGCTCTACAACATGGTCGGCTTCCAAACCAAGCTGAAGCACGGCGAGCAGGTCCAGGTCTTGCGCATGATTCCCGGCCTCGAGAATGCCGAGTTCGCGCGGCTCGGCGGCCTCCATCGCAACACCTACATCAACTCGCCGATCCTGCTCGATGGCTCGCTGCAGTTGAAATCGCGCAAGGGGCTGCGCTTTGCCGGCCAGATCACCGGCTGTGAAGGTTATGTCGAGAGTGCCGCGATCGGCTTGCTCGCTGGCCGTTTCGCGGCGGCCGAACGGCTCGGCCGGCCGATTTCCCTGCCGCCGGTGACGACCGCCTTCGGTGCACTGCTCAACCACATAACCGGCGGCCACATCGTCTCCGACGACGAGCCCGGAAAACGCTCATTCCAGCCGATGAATGTCAATTTCGGCCTCTTCCCCCCGCTGGAGCCCGGCACCAATCTCAAGCCCGAGGGCTTCGAGGGCCGTTTCCGCGGCAAGGACAAGACGATCGCCAAGCGCCGCGCCGTCACTTCCCGCGCGCTCGCCGATTGCCGCGAATGGCTGGGATTGCCGCAGCGGGCGGAAGCAGCGGAGTAGCTTAGGCCCACCCCTTCGTCGCCCGGCGGAACATCAGCCAGTGCTTTCGCCAGGCGCCGATGTCCAGGCTCGTGCCGAGCATTTCCTTCTCCCGGCCATGCATCCTCGCCAATTGCGCCCCTGTCGGAGCGAGCGGCAGGAAAGCCGGCCGCAGCGATTGTGGCAACGCCGCAGCGCCGCGCTCGAAAGCCGAGAAATGTTCGCGCGCCAGTGCGATGGTTGCGGCGACCGCACGCGATGCATTCGGCCCACCGTCGCCTGCGAGAAACTCCTCGGAAGACGTTCCCGCGGCCGCAAGGATGTCCTTCGGCACGTAGCACTGCCCGCGCCGGCGATGCAGCGGCAGCAAGCGCAGTAGGCCGGCAATCGCCTGCGCGCAGCCTGCATGTCCCGCGAGTTCCGCGCTGCCTGGCGCGGCATCCGGATCCAGCACGATCGACGAAAGCTGGATGATCGCAGCCGCCGTCTCGCCGCAATAGCCTTCTAGGTCGCCGCGCGTTGGCATCGGGTCGTCGTAGAGGTCGAAGATCCTGGCATCCAGATAGTTCTGGAACGCTTCACGCGGCAGCTTGTGGCGTTCGATCGTGGCAAGAAGCGCCTCCGCCACAGGATGACCCGCGCCTGCGACGGCATCATTCGCCGCGATCACGTCGCGCCACCATTGCAGACGTATCTCTCCGGGCAGCGCCTGGCTCACCCGGTCGCGTATGCCTGAAATCTCGGCGTTGGAGCCATAGAGCGCGAGGAGGTCGG
>JAEYXI010000227.1 GCA_023428515.1 Pseudomonadota bacterium
GGCGAGGCCGGCAGGGCCGGGAGCGGTGGGAAACGGGCAGATGCCATGCGCGCCGTCAACCCGGCGGTGATCCCCCGCAATCACCGGGTGGAGGAGGCGATCGCCGCCGCCAACTACGGTGACCTGAGCTTCTTCGAGCGGCTGCTGCAGGCGCTCGAACACCCCTTCGAGGAGCGGCCGGAATTCGCCGACCTGATGACCCCGCCGACGCCGGAAGAACGGGTGCTGCGGACCTTCTGCGGCACGTGAGGGTTTTGCGGGCGGGCCGGCGCTTCCTTTCATGCATGAAGGTTATCAGCCGCATCGGCCGTTGGGGTGGCGAGCTCCGGCACGCGAAAGCCCGACCGGTGTCAGACGGTCCTGCCATCAGCGGACGGACCCGTCTGGAGGTGCTGTCGCGGGACGCGTTTGCGACCGGGGACCTGACGAACGGTGTCCTTGGTGGCGTCGACATAACTTTGTGCCTCGTTGATTTTGTTGCACGAATTGAAGCGTGCTATCCCAAGACACAGAAATAGGAAAATAGTCCTTGACGGCGTGACGGTGATCTGGTAGGGTTCAGTCATAGTCGAAGAATTGCGCCGGCGGCAGCCAAGGCCTCGGCGCAGGACTTCCAGTCATCTGGCCCGGACCCTCATCCGGGCCTTCTTTTTGACATCACCATCACCATCACATCGGCAGAGAGCACGGGCGACCGGCTATGGGCGGGCGGGGGCGCGGGCGCTGTCATGCCGTGTCATCCTCTTTCGGCAAGGGGTTTCTCATGGACGATCCCAACATGTTCGATCCGGCGCTTTCAGGGTGCTGGCCGGAGCGGCCCGCCTATGGAGACGAGGTCGTGATGGACGACCCCGGCATGGCGGCCGAGGTGCGCGGCGTGCCCCTCGAGACCAAGTCGGCGGAACCTGCGATCTCGCCGGCGGACGAATTGCGCCGCCTGCTGAACGACATGACGCGGGAGATGCGCGACCAGTTTTCCACCTTCCGGGAGATGCGGCGAGCGGCGGAGAAGGCGCTGGAGGACGGCGACGAGGCGGGCCAGAAGCTCGCCCGCGCCGACGTCAAGGCAGCCACCGACGCCATGTCGCTGATCGTGCGGACGCTCGAAAAGATCGACGGCCTGCAACGGCAGCTTGCCCGCGACCGTGCCGACGAGGCGGAGCGCGAGGTGGACAGGAGCGGTTACGATGAGGCGAAAGCCCGCTTCGTGAAGATGATCAAGGATCGTGCCGATGAAACCGCGCTGCGTCTTTACCACGCCTGGAAACGGGACGGTCCGCCGGAATGGGCTTGCGAGCGGCTTCGACGCGGGGCCCTCCAGCCAGCCGGCGATGAGCCGGCGCAGGATCAGGCGGCGGGCGGATAAGATCGCGAACGAAGCGCTGAGGGCGGCGAAAAAGATGAGCCTGGGGGTGAAGACGGTTGCCCTCGCACGGGAAGCCTCGCAAGCCGCAATCAAGGAGGTCGCGGCCCTCGGCGAGGCCTTGGGCGAGGCGCTGGGAGAGGCGCTGGGAGAGGCCCTGGGCGAGGCGGCGCGCGACGGGAAGTCCAGGCGGGAAGAAGGCGTTTGCCCGCGCCCGGCCGATCCCGGGCAAATGTCGACAGCGGAAACGATGACGAGCGACGCGGCAGGGCCCGCCGGCGAGACCGGGGCTTCACCGACCTTCGACCTGCCGGCGATCTTCCCGACCGGAGGAGAGACCGGTTCGCCGCATCCTGTCGAGCACTCTGACGGCGCCGATGGTGCAGGCGAGTGGCCGGATGCTGCTTTCGATGACTTCCTGCCGGCGCATGGGCGGGACTGGGATTTCGGCGGGCGTGCCGAACAAAAGCCGCCGCCGGGGGACTGGCGCACCTGGCTGAGCATGGGCGGGCGCGGCTCGGGCAAGACCCGCGCCGGCGCCGAATGGGTGCATGCGCTCGCGTCCGCCGGCGGCCGGTCGGACCTCCGGATCGCGCTGGTGGCCGAGACGCTCGGCGATGCCCGCGAGGTGATGGTCGACGGCGTGTCCGGCATCTGCCGCATCGCGGGACGAAACGCACCGGATTTCGAGGTTTCGAGGCGCAGGCTGGTCTGGGACAACGGGGCGATCGCGCAGATCTTCTCCTCCGAGGACCCCGAGGCGCTGCGCGGGCCGCAGTTTCATTTTGCCTGGTGCGACGAACTGGCGAAGTGGAAACACGCGCAAGAGACCTTCGACATGCTGCAGTTCGGCCTGCGGCTCGGCCAGTCTCCGCGCCAGCTGGTGACGACGACCCCACGGCCGGTGCCGGTGCTGAAACGGCTGATCGCCGATCCGGGCACGCGTCTCGTCAGGCTGTCGACGCAGGACAATGCGGCAAATCTCGCCCCCGGCTTCCTCGACGCGCTGGAGGCCCGCTATGGCGGGACGAGGCTCGGCCGCCAGGAGATCGCCGGCGAACTGATCGAGGACCGCGAGGACGCGCTGTGGAACCGGGCAGCGATCGAGGCGCTGACGATCCGCTTCACCGGGGCCCTGCGGCGCATCGTCGTGGCGGTCGACCCGCCGGCGTCGTCCGGGGCCGGCTCGTGCTGCGGCATCGTGGTCGCCGGCCTCGAGGCGAGCGGGCGGGCGGTGGTTCTGGCGGATTGCTCCGTTGAAGGCGCGACCCCTGCCGGCTGGGCGCATGCGGTGGCCAGGGCCTACCAGCGCTTCCAGGCCGACCGGATCGTTGCCGAGGTGAACCAGGGCGGCGAGATGGTGGCGGCGATGCTCAGAAGCGTCGATATCTCCCTGCCGGTCACCATGGTCCGGGCAAGCCGCGGAAAATTCCTGCGGGCCGAGCCTGTAGCCGCGCTCTATGAACAGGACAGGGTCGCCCATGCGGGCCGCTTTACCGCACTGGAAGACCAGATGTGTGATTTCGGCCCGGAGGGATTGTCCTCGGGACGCTCGCCCGACCGGCTCGACGCGCTGGTCTGGGCATTGACGGCACTGCTGCTGGAAAGGTCAAGCGAGCCGCGCGTGCGGGGCATCTGACGCGGCTCGGCCGATGGAGATGGATTTCGTCAGCGGACGCCGGCGGGCTTGGCGGGCGCGCTGTCGCGCATCTGCTTCCACTCCGATTCAATGCGGTCGAGAACATGCTGAGGGATCTGCTTCGAAGGGGCGGCCTGCACCGGCTGCTGCATCATCATGATCTCCTTTAAAGGTTGAACGACCCGCACAAACGTTGTGCAAGGACGTTGGTTCCACAGCGTTACCCAAAAGTAAAGCGAGCGCTAAGCGCTTAAAACGATTTAGTTTTTCTAAAACGATTGAATGATGGTGGCGTGGTTAAGCCCTATGGTTGAGACCGCGCCGGAGGCCATCCCTATGACGTAGGCCCTATGACGTAGGCCCAATGACATGGCAGGGAGACGACCATGGCAATCAACCGCAGCTTCTTCTTCGATCACCTGGGTGGCACGCTCTACCGGCGGGGCCTGAGCCGCTCGCAGGTCGCCGGGCACGAGGCGGTCCTCGACGCCTGGGAAAGCGGCCATGCCGAAAGGGACGACCGGTGGCTCGCCTATATCCTGGCGACGGCGTTCCACGAGACGGGCGGGGCGCTGCAGCCGGTGACGGAAAACCTGAACTACAGTGCCGCGCGCCTGCTCACGGTTTTTCCGGGCCGCTTCACTCCGGCCGAAGCGAGGCGTTCTGCCCGAAGGCCGCAGATGATCGCCAACCGCGTCTATGCCGGCCGACTCGGCAACGGCGGCGAGGCCAGCGGCGACGGCTGGCGCTACCGCGGGCGCGGGCTCGTGCAGATCACCGGCCGGGCGAACTACCGGACCTTCGGCCTGGAGAACGACCCGGACCGGGCGCTCGAGCAGGGGTTGGCGGTGCGCATCCTGATCGAGGGCATGATCGCCGGGCTTTATACGGGCCGGGCGCTCAGGGACTATTTCCACGGCGACGAGGCCGACTGGGTGAATGCCCGCAAGATCGTCAACCGGCTGGACCGGGCCGACGACATCGCCCGTCATGCCAAGGCCTATTACGCGTCGATCAGCTACACGGTGGACGCGG
>JAEYXI010000019.1 GCA_023428515.1 Pseudomonadota bacterium
CTGCCGGGCCGAAAGCAGGAGCCAGCGCCGCGCTTCAGCGTCGTCGCGCTTCTTGCCGCCGGCGCCATTGGCATAGATCTGCGACATCGCATATTGCGCGTCGGCCAGCCCGGAATCCGCCGCGCGCTGGTAGTAAACGACCGCCTTAGTCATGCCGGCATCACCCGGCTCGCGCTGAACAAGTATCTGGGCGAAGTTGAACTGCGCCAGCCGGTTGCCGGCCTCGGCGGCTGCCTGCATCAGAGCGTAGGCGCCCTGCGGGTCCTTCTTCACGAAGCGGCCGTCGAGCAGCATCAACGCATACTGGAACTGCGCCTCCGGCACGCCCTGTTCGGCGGCGAGCTGGTACCATTTCGCCGCCTTGGCCTTGTCGCGCGCGACGCCGAGGCCACGTGACAATATCTCGGCGACCAGCGTCTGCGCGGCGGAATCGCCGGCTTCGGCGCGCGGCAAAGCGAGGTTGAGCGCCGTCAGGTAGAGCCCCCGCTGGAAGGCGCCGTAGGCCGCATCCGCCTTGGGACCGCCGAAGCGCTCCTGGTCGACGCCTGTTGCGCCGGTCGTCTCCTCCTTGGGAGGCGGAGACTCGTCCTCGGCATGGGCCGCACCTGTTGCAAGCAGCGCGGCGAGGATCGAGAGGACAAAACGCATTGCCGTCATCCGGCCGGCTCGAAACGCGGCGCGCTTGCGTCGAGGATGGCGTTAGCGCGCGCCACCGCCGCCTGGGGATCGACGCCCTCGCCGAAGATTGCGGCAGACAGCGCGACGAAGTCCGCTCCGGTCGCGGCCACCGTCTCCACCGTGGCTATGTCGGAACCTGCCATCACGATCCCCGGTATCTCCACCATTTCCGCCCACCAGCTGCCGAGCGACAGGTTGCGCTGGTGAGGCTCCGGCTTGGTGTCGTAGCCGAAACGGCCAAAGAAAACGTAATCGGGGCGCTCCTCGCCGAGTTCCAGCGCATCGTCGCGCGTCTTCACGCCGCCAGCGCCGACAGCCATCTTCGACTGAAAACTCTCGATCGCCTCGGCCACCGCCGCCTTGCCGCCGTCGATGTGGATGCCGTCGGCCTTGACGCGGCCGGCAATGCGCGTGTCATCGACGATGATCGCGGCAATCCCCGCAGCCTGGGCGATCGGCACGATCAGCTCCGCAAAAGCCTGATAGGAGGCTTCATCCATGCCGTTGGCGGGCAGGATGATCGAGGCGATGTCGCCGCCTGCGATCGCCGCGGCGAACTTTGGCGAAAAGCTGTCGGCGCTCTCGCCGGCAGGCGAGATCAGCACGATGCGGCAGCGGTTCGGTGGGCTCTGTTCGTTCATGCGCAATGTTCCGGTACTGGGCCTATGCCGGGCGATGTTGGTTGGATTGCGGCATAGACGAAGCCCGGCGGATTGAACAGAAGGCGGATTTTCCGGCTTCGACACAATCCGGTCGCATCGCAGGCGGTTTCGGGCTATTCCAACGCTCCCACCCCTCGCATGCCCTCCAGCATTCCTTCCATGTACGACCTGCTTGCAAATCCCTGGTTCTACGCAGCCGCGCTGCCTGCCGTGCTCCTGGCCGGTCTGTCCAAGGGCGGCTTTGGCGGCTCCATGGGCTTCATCGGCGTGCCGCTGATGGCGCTGGTCATAAACCCCATCCAGGCGGCGGCAATCATGCTGCCGGTTCTCGTCCTGATGGACATTGTGTCGTTGTGGACTTGGCGCGGCGTCTATAACCGCACCACGCTCGCCATCATGCTGCCGGGCTCGCTGGTCGGCATCGGCATCGGCTGGTTCACCGCCACCATGGTGACCGCCGACATGGTGCGCTTCATCGTCGGTGCCATCGCCATCGTCTTCGTTGGCCGCTGGCTCTACCAGCTCGCCCGCCACGGCGCGAACCATGCCACCAAGCCGAACCGCGCCGCCGGATCGTTCTGGGGGCTTGTTTCAGGCTTCACCAGCTTCGTCGCCCATGTCGGCGGGCCGCCCTTCCAGGTCTACGCGCTGCCGCTCAGGATGGACCCCAAAGTGTTCACCGGCACCAGCGTCGTCTTCTTCGCCATCCTCAATGCGATCAAGCTGGTGCCGTATTTCCTGCTCGGCCAGTTCGACGCGACCAACCTTGCCGCCTCGGCGGTGCTGATGCCCGCCGCCCCCCTCGGCACGCTCGCCGGCGCCTGGCTGGTCAGGCGCATGCGGCCGGAGGTCTTTTATCCATTTACCTATTGCACGGTCGCCATCATCGCGGTGAAGCTGATTTACGACGGTGCGCTCGACGTGCTCCATTAGGAGCCCTGCATGCAGGCTTGGAGGTTTGGGGAGAAGCCATGACCAGTCCCTATGAACAGGATCTCGACCGTCAGCCGGCGAATTTCCAGCCGCTGACGCCGATCACGCTTCTCGAACGCGCAGCCAAGACCTATCCGGATCATCTGGCCATCGTGCATGGCGCGAGCCGCACCAGCTATCGCGACTTCTGGCGCCGCTCGCTGCAACTGGCGTCGGCGCTGGCCAAGCGCGGCATCGGCAAGGGCGACACGGTGACGGCGATGCTGTCCAACACGCCGGCCATGCTGGAGGCGCATTTCGGCGTACCCATGGTGAAGGCCGTGCTGCATTCCGTGAACACGCGGCTCGACGCGGCGATAATCGCCTTCCAGCTCGACCATGCCGAAGCGAAGGTGGTCATCGTCGACCGCGAGTTTTCGGGCGTGATGAAGGAAGCGTTGGCGATGGCCAAGGCCAAGCCGCTGGTGATCGATTACGACGATCCCGAATACCCTGCTGATGCGCCCTATCCGAAAGGCGACCGGATCGGATCGGTCGACTATGAGGAATTCGTGGCCGGCGGCGATCCTGATTTCGCCTGGTCGATGCCCGACGACGAGTGGGACGCGCTGTCGCTGAACTATACGTCCGGCACGACAGGCAATCCGAAAGGCGTCGTCTACCACCATCGCGGCGCCACGCTGATGACCTATTCCAACACGATCCATGCCGGCATGCCCAAACACGCCGTCTATCTCTGGACGCTGCCGATGTTCCACTGCAACGGCTGGTGCTTCCCGTGGACGCTGGCGCTGCAGGCCGGCACGCATGTCTGCCTGCGCTGGGTGCGGCCGAAGCCCATGTACGACGCCATCGCCGACCATGGCGTCACCCATCTCTGCGGCGCGCCGATCGTGATGTCGACGCTGATCAACGCCAGGCCCGAGGACAAGCGCGAGTTTCCGCAGACGGTCATCTTCAACACCGCGGCCGCGCCGCCGCCTGAGGCGGTGCTTGCAGGCATGGCCGACGCCGGTTTCTCCGTCACCCATCTCTATGGCCTGACCGAGACCTACGGTCCCGCGACGGTCAATGAATGGCATGGCGAGTTGGACGGGCTCGACCGAAGCGGGCGCTCGGCGAAGAAGGCGCGCCAGGGCGTTCGCTTTGCAGCGCTCGAG
>JAEYXI010000115.1 GCA_023428515.1 Pseudomonadota bacterium
GCACAATGTCGTGCCGATCCCGGACGACATCCCCGACGAGATCGCGGCGATCTTCGACCCGCTCGGCAACGCCGTGCACACGGCGCTGTCCTTCGATCTCGTCGGCGAGGACGTGCTGGTCACCGGCGCCGGGCCGATCGGCATCATGGGCGCACTGGTCGCGCAGGTCGTCGGCGCACGAAAGGTCGTCATCACCGACAACAACCCGAGCCGGCTGGCGCTGGCCAAGAAGCTCGGCGTCCATCACGTCGTCGACGCGTCGAAGGAGAAGCTGCGCGACGTGATGAACCAGGAAGGCATGAAGGAAGGTTTCGACGTAGGCCTCGAAATGTCCGGCTCGGCCAACGCCTTCCGCGACATGATCGACACGATGAACAATGGTGGCAAGATCGCTATCCTCGGCATCGCGCCGACGGGCTTCGAGATCGATTGGAACAAGGTCATTTTCAAGATGCTGCATCTCAAGGGCATCTACGGCCGCGCGATGTTCGAGACCTGGTACAAGATGATTGCGCTGGTGCAGGGACCGCTTGATGTCTCCGGCCTCATCACCCACCGCATCGGCGTCGACGACTACATCTCCGGCTTCGAGGCGATGAAGTCAGGCAATTCCGGCAAGGTGGTGATGGACTGGTAGGTCCGCGCCGGCCTAGCCCATCCGCTCGCCGGCTGCCTGCCAGTTCACAAGGCCGTTCAGCACTCTGGTCAGGTGTTTCGCTTTCAAATTCTCGTAGTCGAGATAGTAGGCATGCTCCCACACATCCATGCCGACGATGGGCTTGAGATTGTCCTGTAGGGGGTTTTCCGCATCCTGATAGCCGCGCAGCGAGAGCTTGCCTGCGTCGTCTGCGACCAGCCAGACCCAGCCGGTGCCGAACACGCCATCTGCCTGCGCACCGAACTCCTCGACAAGTCCACCCATATGCCCGAACGAGCTTTCGATTTTCGCGGCAAAGTCACCGGTCGGCTTGGTCGGCCCGCCCTTGAACTGCTCCCAGTAGAAATTGTGATTCCAGGCCTGCGCCGCCTGGTTGAATATTTTGGCCTCGCCGTCCTTCTTCGACGCCACCACCACGTCCTGCAATTCCATCTCGGCATAAGGCGTGCCGGGCGCCAACTCGTTCAGCTTGTCGAAATAGCCCTTGTGATGCTTGCCGTAATGCAGTCCGACGGTCCGCGCGGAGATTTCCGGCGCCAGCGCGTCCTCGGCGTAGGGCAGCGGCGGCTGTTCGAAGGGCACCGCAGCGCGGGCGACATACGGCCTGAAGACTGTCGAAGCTGCGGCGGCGGCGCCAAGCGCCAAAGTCGTACGACGGGTGATCAGCATGGCGGAATCCTTTCGTCCCAATCCCTCATCCTCATGTGAGGTCGAACGGACGCCGCGCTCTAACGTTCCCCCGGGCTCGCGAGATTGTGTCTCACTCGCATTGGAAGCGGCTCAGCGCCCAATCCTTGGACGTCGAGATCATGTCCGAGATGCGCCACTTGCCGCCAATGTCCTTCAGCCGCCATTGCACGGCCTGCTCTTGACCTTCGGCCGTGAACTTCGCCAGCACCGTCGCCTCATTGCCGCTGACGAGTTCCTCGAGCTTCAGTGTGCCGGCAACCTCGGCTGGGTCAAAGTTGGTATCGTTGAACGGCAGTGCGGGGTCGAGGCAGCCCTCCTCACCGTCCTGCCTGATCGCGTCGTTCTGGTTGAGCACCTTGCGTGCGGGATCGATGAAGTGCCCGCGCGCCGATTGCTCGAGCTCGAGTCCTGGCTGCAAATAGAATTGCTTGACCACGTCGCTCGGCTCACCGGCCAGCGCCGAAGAACTCATTGCGGTCAAAAGCACGACTGCGAACAGTGGCGCTGCCATCGCATTCTCCTCCCAAGCAAACCCCGCCAGCCAATACCACGAATTCTGCGTTGAAGCCTGCTCTCTCGCGATGAAATCTTTGAGAGCCCTGCTTTGGCGTCTGCCGGCCTCCCCGACGCCGCCTGGACCAGATGCGCCTGTCCCGTGTTATGCTAAGCTCCGCTTGACGTCTCCAGTTGCGGAGGGGCAGTGGATACGGATGTCCTGATCGTCGGCGCCGGCCCGACCGGCCTCATGCTTGCCAATCAGCTCGTGCGGCGCGGCGTGGAGGTAGAGATCATCGACCGCCACAGCGGCCCGGCCCAGCAGAGCCGCGCGCTGGGCGTGCAGGCCCGCACGCTGGAGATCTACGCCCAACTCGGCATTGTCGAGCGCGCGCTGGAACTCGGCAAGAAGGGCAACGGTGCCACCCTATGGGCGCAGGGTCGACGTATGGCGCATGTGCCTCTCGGCAACGCCGGCGGCGCAGTAACGCCCTATCCTTATATCCTCGTGCTCGGCCAGGACGACAACGAGCTGATCATGGGCGAAAAGCTCGAAGCGCTCGGCACCCACGTCCAGTGGAACACCGAACTCGTGGATTTCGTCCAGCACCCTGCCCAGGTCTCCGCGACGCTGAAACTGCCTGATGGCTCAAGCCGCACCGTCACCGCCGCCTATATCGCCGGCTGCGACGGAGCCCACAGCGCGGTGCGCAAGCTGTCCGGCATCGATTTTCCGGGCGCGCCGTACGAGCATGTTTTCTTCGTCGCCGATGTCGAGATGACCGGCACCATGGCGCCCGAGCAGATCAACGTCTATCTCTGGCGGACAGGTTTCCACCTGCTCTTCCCGATGCGCGGTAAGGATCATTGGCGCATCGTCGGCATCGTCCCGCCCGAGCTTCGCGGCAATGAAAAGCTCGACCTCGATGCGATCATGCCCTCGCTGCACAAGGAAGCCGGCGCAAACCTCTCGATCAAAAGCTGTAGCTGGTTCTCCTCCTACCGCATCCACCACCGCGCCGCCGAGCGTTTCAGCGATCGGCACGCCTTCATCCTCGGCGACGCGGCGCATATCCACAGCCCGGTTGGCGCGCAAGGCATGAACACCGGCTTGCAGGACGCCTACAATCTCGCCTGGAAGCTAGCGCTCGTCGTCAAGGGAGAGGCCGATCCTGGCCTGCTCGACAGCTACAATGAGGAGCGGCACCCCATCGCGGAAAGGTTGCTCAAGACCACCGACAACGGTTTCAAGCTCGTCGTTTCCGACAGCCATCTGGCCGGGTTGATGCGCACGAAGATCCTCGCTCGCGTCGCCGCCTTCGCGATGTCGAACGAGCGCATCCAGCGGTACGCTTTCCGCATAGTGTCGCAGACCGGGATCAACTACCGCAGGAGTTCACTTTCGAAGGCCCTCGACTCTCTCCCCTTCGAAGGACCGCATTGCGGCGACCGCTTCCCTTGGCTGCACCTCAGGCTGCGCGCCGGCGGGCCGGTTGAGGACACGTTCACGGCCTTCAAGGATCTTTCCTTCCATCTCGTCGCCTTCGGCCAGACCGCACCGGGTCCGGACGATCTCGGCTATGGCGACATCGTCCGGACCTGGACAATTCCCTCCGACCCGGAGAATGACGCCGAACTGGCCCGCGCCGGCATCTCGCAGCCATCCTTCTATTTGATCCGCCCTGACGGCCATGTCGGGC
>JAEYXI010000126.1 GCA_023428515.1 Pseudomonadota bacterium
ATCACCCCGACCCCCTTCCACGACGGCGCGTTGATCGACCGTCTCAAAGATGCGCTGGTCGAGACCTGGGACGCGCTCGGCATCCCCTACGGCGCCGAGGGCCGACCGGCCGTCGCCACCTCCGACCGGGTCATCCCGCTGCTGGTGCCGAAGTCCGGCGGTTGATCGCCAGCCTCACCCCTTCCTGATCCACTCCGCCAGCCGGTTCGCCGCTTCCTCGACATGGTCGAGGCGGCGGTGGAAGCAGAGCCTCAGATATCCTTCGCCTGCCTTGCCGAAGGCGATTCCGGGCGCTAGCCCGACATTGGCACGGTCGACGATGTCGAAGGCGGCCTTGGTCGAATCCTGCATCCCGTCGATCGTGAAGAATAGATAGAACGCGCCCGGCGGCACGCTGAAGCGCACCCTGCCCGTCTCAGCAAGTTTCCTGCAGATCAGATCCCGCGCGGCCTGGGCCTGCCCGATCTGCTGCGTAAGAAAGGCATCGCCTTCATCGAGCGCGGCGATCGCGCCGCGCTGCAGGAACTGCGCGACGCCCGAGCTCGAATACTGGATCAGGTTCTCGAACATGCGGCCGAGCGATGGATGCGTCCGCATCCAGCCGATGCGCCAGCCGGTCATCGCCCAGTTCTTGGAGAAGGTGTTGACGAAGAGGATCCTGTCCTCCGGCTCCATGATGTCCATGAAGGAGGGAGCGCGCCGCCCGCCATAATGAAACAGCGCGTAGATCTCGTCGGCAATGATCCAGAGCCCCTTGCGGCGCGCCAGGTCGAGCAGCGCCTTCAGCGTCTCGATGTCGGCCGTCCAGCCGGTGGGATTTGCCGGCGTGTTGACGAAGATCGCCTTGGTTTTCGGCGTCACCGCCGCTTCAACGCGCGCGACGTCGCAATACCAGCCATTGTCGCCCTCCTCGAGCGGAACCGGCACCGGCGTGGCGCCGGATACCGCCGCAGCGGCGGCGAAGTTCGGCCAGGCGGGCTCCAGGTAGATCGCTTCATCGCCGCTGCCCGCCGTCGCCTGCAGCGCCAACGTGATCGCCTGCATGCCGCCTATGGTGACGAGGAATTCCTCCGGCGAGAATTCCATGCCGAAATGCCGCTTGTGGTAACGGGCCAGCGCCTCGCGCAGCTCGGGGATGCCGCCCTGCCAGGTATAGAAGGTCTCGCCGGCGTCGAGCCCGCGTTTGCCTGCAGAGTTGATGAAATCCGGCGTCGGCAGGTCGCTCTCACCCGACCAGAGCGGGATCAGGCCGGGCCGGCCGCGGCCGTAATTGGCCACCGCCTCGATGCCGCTCACGGGGGCCTGCCGGGCTTCGGCCCGCAGCATATCGGTCAAGGACATGAAGGTTTCCGTCAAATTGGCTGGAAACCGGATTTAGCCGGTTTTCGTGCCCTCGGAAACCGGGACCCGGCCGCCAGCACGGCCGGGTTCTTGATCCAGATGGATGGACTACTTCTTCGCGAGCAGGTCGCGAATTTCGGTCAGGAGCAGCACGTCGGCAGGCGGCGGAGCGGCGGGCGCAGCTTCCTTCTGCTTCTCCAGTCGCCTGCGCATATTGTTCACGCCCTTGACCATCAGGAAGATGATGAAGGCCAGGATCAGGAAGTTGATGACCACGGTGATGAAGTTGCCGTAGGCGAACACTGGCCCCTGCTTCTTCGCCTCTTCCAGCGACGTCGCGGTCACGGCATCGGAGAGCGGGAAGAAATAGTTGGAGAAATCGGCACTTCCGGCCATGCCGACGATCGGCATGATGATATCACCGACCAGCGAGTTGACGATCAGCCCAAAGGCGCCGCCGATGATCACGCCGACGGCAAGATCCATCACATTGCCCTTGGCGATGAACTCCTGGAATTCCTTGATCATAAAACCCTCCTAAGTTGCCGGGCGCTCCGGGATTCGACCCCGTCCGAACTTAGCAAATATCTGCGGTTGCAAAACCGGAAATGTGCACGGCGCCTTAAGACTGGCGCCGGCGCGACTGCAGCCAAGGTACGGCCACACTCCGAAGGCTTGCAATGCAGACGCGGAAGACGTGGAAAGATTTTCCAGACAACCCTTTGATTTCATTCGATATCGATAGAAATTTCGGGCTGTTCATTCACACCCCTTCGGCCTCCCTCATAATTCAGCCAGTTTCTCCTGCGGGAACGCCGATCATGACGGTGGTCTGCGGGGAGGAACCGGCGCTCGGGCGAGACGGCTAACGTGGCCGTGGAGGCCGAGGGTCGTTCCGGAGCTCCCAGACTCCCCGCGCGAGAGCGACGGGGACAAGACGCGGGTATGTCCAGGCGTCGGCACGTCGAAACCACCGGCGGCAACGTGATCCCGTCATTCGGAATCACAAGCCGGAAGGTCCTTCGCAGGGAGTGGAACGGCCAAAGAACGCCGGCGGGGCGCGGGAAGCTGCGCCACGATTTTCTAGTTTGAGAGGCTCGGCCATCGCGCCCCGCTTCCCGACTGCCTTCGACCCTCATCCTGAGCCCGTCGAAGGATGAAATGGCCAGACGCTTCGGCGGGCGTGGCGATGATGAAACGCGCCGCCACTTCCCTCGAAGCGACGGAAGTGCTGCCCATGGACACCATTCCCAAGCTATGATTGCCTTTGCCGGATAATCGCATGGCCGGACAGGGAGGAGTTTCGAGCGCGTGCAAGGCTTCGTCGTCGTCGCAATAGCCGTCGCCTATGTGACGCTGCTCTTCGTCATCGCCAGCCTGGGCGACCGATGGTCGGCTAAGCGCGGCCCGGCCCGCACGCGGCCCTATATCTACGCGCTCAGCCTCGCCATCTACTGCACCTCCTGGACCTTCTTCGGCTCGGTCGGCCTTGCCACGGAACGCGGCCTCGAATTCCTCGCCATCTATATCGGCCCGGTGCTCGTCTTCCTGTTCGGCTTCCCGCTGCTGAAGCGCATCATCGCGCTCGCCAAGGCCGAGAAGATCACCTCGATCGCCGACTTCCTCGGCGCGCGCTATGGCAAGAGTTTCGCCGTCGCCTCGATCGCCACCCTCATCGCCGTCATCGGCGCGGTCCCCTATATTGCGCTCCAGCTCAAGGCGATCTCCGGCTCGGTCAGCCTGATGGTCGAGCATTACAGCGGCGCGCCGCTTAGCTTCGACCCCTTCGTCAGCGACATCTCGCTGGTCATCGCCATGCTGCTCGCGCTTTTCGCCGTGCTGTTCGGCACCCGCCACGCCGACGCCACAGAGCACCAAGACGGTCTGGTGCTTGCGGTCGCCGTCGAATCCGTCGTCAAGCTCGCCGCCTTCCTGGCGGTCGGCGTCATGGTCTTCTTCTTCCTGTTCGAAAGCCCGCAAGGCCTGTTCGACACGCTCGGCGCGCACGCCCGAGTGCAGGCGTCGCTCGACTACAGGACATCGCTCGGCACCTGGCTGGTGATGACCGCCCTCTCCGGCTTCGCCATCATCATGTTGCCCCGCCAGTTCTACGTGATGATCGTGGAGAACCGCGCCGAGAACGAGCTTCGCACCGCGACCTGGGTCTTCCCGCTCTACCTGATCACCATCAACCTCTTCGTGCTGCCCGTCGCGCTCGCCGGCCTGGTCCTCGTCGGCAACGCCACCAGCAGCGACCTCTACGTGCTTTCCCTGCCGCTGCTCAACGGCCATGACTTCCTTGCCATGGCGGCCTTCATCGGCGGCCTGTCGGCAGCCACCGCCATGGTGATCGTCGCCAGCGTGGCACTGTCGATCATGGTCTCCAACGACCTCGTCATCCCGGTCTTCGTGCGGCGGCTCCTGAAAGGCGAGCCCTCCGAGAACGGCGACTGGTCGAGCCTCATCCTCAATATCCGCCGCGCCTCGATCTTCATCATCCTCTTCGCCGCCTTCCTCTACTATCGCGAGAGCACCAACAATGCGCGCCTGGCGTCGATCGGGCTGATGTCCTTCGCGGCGATCGCGCAGTTCGCGCCCGCCTTCTTCGGCGGGCTGATCTGGCGCGGCGCCAATGCGCGCGGCGCAGCACTCGGCATGGCGGCCGGCATCGTCGTCTGGACCTACACGCTGCTTTTCCCTTCGCTCGCCTCACCCGACATGGACATTCTCCTCAACGGCCCCTTCGGCATCGAGGCGCTCAGGCCGCAAGCGCTGTTCGGCACCGAGGCCGAACCGCTCAACCACGGCGTCATGTGGAGCCTCTCCATCAACCTGATGTTCTTCGTGCTCGGCTCCCTTTCCCGCGCCTCCGTGCCGCTGGAGCGCATCCAGGCCGCGATCTTCGTGCCGCGCGACGCCGGGCCGATGCCCAGCTTGAAGCGCTTCCGCACGGCGATGACCGTCAACGACCTCAAGGATACGATCTCGCGCTATCTCGGCGGCGAGCGCACCGAGCGCTCCTTCCAGACCTTCGAGGCTAAGAACGGTCGGCTCAACGGCAACGAGCAGGCGGGGATGGATGTCATCCGCTTCTCCGAGCAGTTGCTCGCCAGCGCTGTCGGCTCGTCCTCGGCGCGCCTCATCCTGTCCCTGCTCTTCAAACGCGGCGACAGCGCGTCGCGGGACACGTTCCGCCTGCTCGACGACGCCACCGAGGCGCTGCAGCAGAACCGCGACCTCCTGCAGATCGCGCTCGACCAGATGGAGCAGGGCATCACCGTCTTCGACCAGGATTTCCGCCTCACCTGCTGGAACCGGCAATATCGCCTGCTGTTCAACCTCGCGGACGAAATGGGTCAGGTCGGTATTTCGCTCGACCACATCCTCAACCACCTGGCGCGGCGCGGCGACATCGCGCCTGATACCCAGGTGGCAATCCTCGACCGGATGACGCGTTTCGGTACGCCCTGGCAGTTGGAGCTGAAGACCACCGGCCGCATCATCGAGCTGCGGTCCAACCCGATGCCCGACGGCGGCATCGTTGCGACCTATGCCGACATCACGCAGCGCGTCGAGGCCGACCTCGCGCTGAAGCGCGCCAACGAATCGCTGGAGCACCGCGTCGCGCACCGCACCGCCGAGCTCACCCGCGTCAACGAGGAGCTGGCGCAGGCCCAGATGTTCGCCGAGGAGGCGAATCTCGGCAAGACGCGCTTCCTCGCCGCGGCCGGCCACGACATCCTGCAGCCGCTCAACGCCGCCCGGCTCTATTGCTCGTCGCTGATCGAGAAGGCCGGCAAGGATTCCGCCGGCGAAGCGGCCGCCAACATCGAATCCTCGCTGGAATCGGTCGAGACGATCCTCGGTGCCGTGCTCGACATCTCACGCCTCGACGCGGGCGCCATGAAGCCGGTCGAGTCGGTGTTCCGGCTGGACGGGCTGCTGCGCCAGATCGGCACCGACTTCCAGCCGCTGGCCGCCGAGAAGAAGCTCGAACTCACCATCGTGCCTTCCTCGCTGACCGTCTGCACCGACCGCAACCTGTTCCGCCGGCTGATCCAGAACCTCGTCTCGAACGCGGTGAAATATACCCGCACCGGCCGCATCCTCGTCGGCGCGCGCCGGCGCGGCAGTCTGGTCGAGATACAGATATTCGACACCGGCATCGGCATACCGATCGACAAGCTTTCTTCCATCTTCGGCGAGTTCACGCGGCTCGAGGAAGGCGCGAAGGAGGCTCAGGGGCTTGGTCTCGGCCTCTCCATCGTCGACCGCATCGCGCGCGTGCTCAGGCTCGAGTTGCAGATCGATTCCGGCCGCGGCAAGGGCACGCGCTTCTCCGTCATCCTGCCGGTCACCAACGCCGTGGAGCCGGCGGCCGTCGCCGAGGCCGCGCTGCCGTTGCAGCCGGGCGCCGCACTCAACGGGATGACGGTGCTCTGCATCGACAACGACCTGCGCATCCTCGAAGGCATGCGGCTTCTGTTCGAAGGCTGGGGCTGTACGGTCGCCACCCATCCCGGCTCGAAGTCGATCGAAGATGCGGGGCGGCTCGTCGTCCCCGACATCATTCTCGCCGACTACCATTTGGACAGCGAGACGGGGCTCGACCTCATCCGCAAGCTGCGCGCCCGCTTCGGCGAGGCGACACCCGCCGTACTGGTCACCGCAGACCGCTCGAACGAAGTGCGCGAGGCGGCCGACCTGATGGACGTCTCGGTGATCAACAAGCCATTGAAGCCGGCGGTTCTGCGCTCGCTGATGACGCAGCTTCGCCGCATGGCGCCGGCGGCGGCTGAATGAAGGGAGCCTCTTGCTTCGCCCGGCTCCCGGCCCTAGCCCGCAGCTTGCAGCGGATCGGCGCCAATGCGGGAGAGCAGGATGACCGCCTGCGTGCGGCTGTCGACGGCAAGCTTGTGCAGCACGGCCGACACATGCGCCTTGATGGTCGCTTCCGACACGCCGAGCTCATAGGCGATCTGCTTGTTCAGGAGCCCTTCGGCCAGCATGCCGAGCACGCGGGTCTGCTGCGGCGTCAGCGACTGCAGCCGCTTGATCAGGTCGGATATCTCGGGATCGCGCTCGATGTCGAGGTCGATGCCTTCAGGCGCCGTGACGCCGCCGCCGAGCACGGTCTCCACGGCCTTGCGGATTTCCTCCATGCTCGCCGACTTCGAGATGAAGCCCGATGCGCCAAGTTCCAGCGCGCGGCGGATGGTTTCCGGATCGTCATGCGCCGACACGACGACCAGCGGCACGGTGGCGTTGATACCCCTCAGCGAAATCAGGCCGGACAGGCCGGCAGCGCCGGGCATGGCGAGGTCGAGCAGGACGAGATCGATGTCGTCGTTGCCGTCCACCGCCTTTTTGGCGCTGTCGAAATCACCGGCCTCGATGATCGTCGCGACGTTGCTGACGCCGGTCAGCGCCTGTTTCAGCGCCCCGCGGAAAAGCGGGTGGTCGTCCGCGATCACGAACTTGTAGCCAGACGACAAATGTCCCTCCCGCGCGACCGTGTTCCCTGCCTTGCAGGGACACGACCGCCGATTATGCGGCGACGGCAGGCTTTTTCAAGCGACAATGCCGGTTTCCCAAGGTCAGGTCCGGTCGGTGCCCGGCTCCGCGGGTTTCGAGTTCTCGTCCTCGAAATCCCTGACAATGCCCATGAAACTGCGAAAGAAGCGCTCCATGTAGCTCATCGTCTTGTTGAAATCCTCCTCGGTCGGCAGACTGTTCTCGACCCTGGCCGTGACCGAATTCTCCAGCTTGGCGACGCGGTCTTCCAGCGCTTTCAGGCCTGCCAGCCTGTCGTTCAGGGTCTTCAGTTCGTCCTGCAGCCGATCGATTTCGTCCTGCACGGCGGTGCGCTCGTCAGCCGCCATCCTGCAGACGAGTTCATCCCACTTCTCCTCGCAGATCGACATCTCGCCGGTTCGCGTGTCCATGCGGACGTAGCCGTCCGGCGATTTCTCCAGCCGATAACGGTCGGGTTCGGTGGCCCCGGCCGCAAGCGAGATGAACAGAAGGGGAAATGTGAGGGCGATCGGGCGCATGGCAACCTCCACTCGCTGATTCTGGCCCAGTTCACGGTCTGCCTGAGCTGCAATCTACCCGATTCTCGGCCTGGTTTGCGCCGAAATTGGGGACATGGCCGGGCGGGCGGCTTCCGCGCCCGGCTCAATCATCCTATAGCCCACCCTCATGACGAACATAATTTACAAGATTTGCCCGGAGGCGCTGTGGCGCGAGGCCGAGAAGGCCGGCCGCTTCGATGGCGCGCCGATCGATCTCGCCGACGGCTACATCCACTTCTCCACCGCCGATCAAGCCACGGAAACCGCGGTAAAGCATTTTGCCGGGCAGCAAGACCTGCTGCTCGTGGCTGTCGACGCCGGGCCGCTGGGCGACGCGCTGAAGTGGGAAGTGTCGCGCGGCGGTGCGCTCTTTCCGCATCTCTACGCGCCGCTCGACCTTTCTGCAGTGCTCTGGGTCAAGCCGCTGCCTGTAGGCGCTGACGGCTTGCACGTCTTTCCGGCGGACCTCGCATGATACTCGGCGTGCTGGAGAGGCTCGGCCGCAGGGGGCTGTTCTGCCTCGATCCGGAGACCGCGCACGGCCTGTCAATCCAGGCGCTGAAGGCTGGCCTGCCGGTCGCGAAATCGCCGCGCTACGACGAGCGACTGCGAACGACGGTCGCCGGCATCACCTTCGACAATCCGCTCGGCATGGCGGCCGGATACGACAAGAACGCGGAAGTCCCGGACTCGCTGATCGCACTCGGCTTCGGCTTCGCCGAGGTCGGCACGGTTACGCCGCTGCCGCAATCAGGCAATCCCAAGCCGCGCATCTTCCGGCTGGAAAAGGACGGCGCGGTGATCAACCGGCTGGGCTTCAACAATGAAGGGCACGAGGCGGCGGAGCGGCACCTTGCAGCGCGTGCCTGGCGGGCGGGCGTGGTCGGCGTCAATATCGGCGCCAACAAGGATAGCGCCGACCGCGTCAGGGACTACGAACTCGGCGTCGAGCGCTTCACGCCGCTTGCCTCCTACCTGACCGTCAACATCTCCTCGCCCAACACGCCGGGGCTGCGCGACATGCAGGCGCGCGAAAGCCTCGCCGAACTGCTCGCCCGCGTCACGGCGGCGCGCGATGCGTCGATCGCCAAAGCCGGCCGCAAGGTGCCGGTCTTCCTCAAGATAGCGCCTGATCTCCATCAGGCGGACCTGGAAGACATCGCTGCCGAAGTGCTGGAGAAGCAGATCGAAGGCGTCATCGTCTCGAACACCACGATTTCGCGTCCCACCCTCAAGTCGCCGGCGCATTCCGGCGAGACCGGCGGCCTCTCGGGAAAACCGCTGTTCGAGCGCTCGACCGTCGCGCTTGCGAAGATGCGCAAGCTGCTCGGACCTGATCTCGCGATCATCGGCGTCGGCGGCGTCGACAGCGTCGAGACC
>JAEYXI010000140.1 GCA_023428515.1 Pseudomonadota bacterium
CGTCGGAGGCGGCTCGGCCGCCGGCTGTGCGGGCGGCCGGAACTCCGGCATCACCCGCGTGCCATCGTCGTTGCCTCTTCTACCGAACATCTTTTGCTACCGATCCGCCCAGTCTGTTCTCTTCAGCCTATTTCTTCTTCAAGGCGAGCTTGCCGAGCAGGCCACCCAGTCCGGCCTTCTTCTTGCTCTTGACCTCGCTGCGCCCGGTCAGCACATGCGCGATGTCGTTCATGACCGAAGTCACTGGATGCGCGGCATCCATCTCGCCGAGCATGCGGCCGTTATTGGCGGCGTTGCCGAAGAGCAGCGGCTCGAACGGGATGATGGCCATCGGCGCCACGCCGAGCGGTTCGGAGAAATCGGCCGGCTTGATCTCCGGACGCTTGGGCACGCCTGCCTGGTTGATGACCAGTTTCGGCGGCAGGTCGTTCGGCCTCAGCCGCTTCAGCATGTCGAGGAGGTTCTTCGTGTTGCGCAGATTGGCTAGCTCCGGCGACGCGGTCACGACGATGTCGTCGGCTTTGGTGAGCGTCGCCTTGGACCAGCCGGTCCAGACATGCGGCATGTCGAGCACCAGCAGCGGCGCGCTACGTTGCGCTGTATCGATGATCTGGGCGAAGGCGTCCTGGTCGAAGTCGTAGACGCGCTCCAGCGTCGAGGGCGCCGCGAGGAGCGAGAGGTGCTCGGAGCATTGCGCCAGCAGACGGTCGAGATAGACTTCGTCGATGCGCTCCGGCGAGAACACTGCCTCGGCTATCCCCTGCGCCGGGTCCTGGTCGAAATTGATGTTGGCCGTACCGAAGGCGAGATCGAGGTCGGCGACCACCACCTCGGACTTGAACAGGGACGACATCGCCCAGGCGACATTGTGCGCGATGGTCGAGGAGCCGACGCCGCCCTTGGCGCCGATGAAGGCAATCGAACGTCCAATCGGCTCAGCCTCGGGATCGACGAAGATGGTGGAAATGACGCTGACCACATCGGCCATGGAGATCGGCGCCACGATATATTCCGAGATGCCGGAGCGGATCAGTTCGCGGTAGAGGCCTACATCGTTGTAGTGGCCGATGACGACGACCTTGGTCGAGGGATCGCAATATTCGGCGAGATCGTTGAGGGCCTGGAGCATTTCGCGCGGCTCCTTGCGCGACTCCAGCATGATCAGGTTCGGCGTCGGCGCCGTCTTGTAGAGCTCGATCGCCGTCGCCACGCCGCCCATGTGGACCTTGAGATGCGCCTTGGCCATGCGGCGGTCCTCGCCCGCCCGCTCGATCGGCTGGGCGACGCCCTCGGTTTCGCAGAACGCCTGGATGGAGATGCGCGGCACCGGCCGCAGCGCCTGCAGCGCCGCCATGTCCGGCGTCGCCGTCTCGCTTTCGTCGGTGCTGTCGTAAGCCAGGTTCGTCATGTCGCCCTTGCCCCAAATCCCGTCCGCATCAGAAGTCGATATTCGCGCCGAAGTCGGATTCGCCCGCCTGGTAGTCGCCAATCACGGTCTCGCGGTTGGCGGCATCGATCGGCGACTGCTTGCGCGGGCCGAGCAGATCCGACGGATTGGCGATCTGGGCCGCGATGTTGTTCTGATAGGAGCAGCCGAAATTCGCGTAGTGCTTGTTTTCGCTGGTCTGGAGGATGTCCTCCGGCCAGCGGCCACATTTGTCGGTCTGCGCCCGCATCGCGACGAACGAAACCCGGACCGGCGCCGCGATCTCCTCCGGAGAGGCCTGGTAGGAGGCGAACATGATACGGCTCGCCGGCACACCGTTCTTCTTGGCGATATGGGCGAAGTCCTTCGCAACATCGGCCGCGGCAACGGCGTTGGCGGAGCCGGAAGGCGCGATGATGTTCAGCGGCGGCGCGGCCGACTTGTCGTAGCCGGCAAGGAAACCCTCCAGCGAGGCGCGCTGCGAGGCGGTCGCGCCGCGGTCGCTCGCGCCGACCGGGAGGTCGAGCTTCTCTTCCTTTTCGGCGATGATGATCGGGTGGTTGGTGCGGTAGTCGTCCGGCACCGCGCCGACCGTTATGGAGTCGCGCTTGGCGCATCCGGAAAGCAGGGCGACCGCCACCGCCGCGAGCACCAAGCCAGAGCTTGCCCGCATCCTTTCGGCCTTCATCTTGAACGCTGCATCAGACATGCCCAAAACCCCGCTCATTTGTAGATGTAGCCGACGACGCCGTGATAGCGGCCGTTGGGCAGATCCGTCTGCATGGTGCCGTAGACGCGGTTGAC
This sequence comes from Pseudomonadota bacterium, assembly GCA_023428515.1. The sequence continues at coordinate 2,231 of JAEYXI010000140.1, forward strand.
CTTGCCGAGGAACATGGCGGCGCCGTCGCTGGCGGCATTAAAATTGTCATCCGGCTTGGCAAGCTGGTTGCGCGCCGTCGGCCGGGCGATATAGGGCGTCACGATGATGACGAGCTCGGTCTCGTTGCGCACGAAGTCGCGGCTGCGGAAGAGCGTGCCGAGCACCGGCAGCTTCGACAGGCCGGGCAGGCCGTTCACCGCCTGCCTGACGTCGTCGCGGACGAGGCCGGCAATCATCATCGAGCCGCCGGAGGGAAGCTCCACCGTGGTGTCGGCGAGGCGCCGCCGGATCGACAGCATGTTCACCGTCTGACCCCTGCCGCCGCTTCCGAAGGCCGGGGCTTCGTTGGTGGGCTCCGAAACGGATGTGCGGACCTTCAGGCTGATGCGTCCCGGCGAGAGGACAACCGGCTTGAACTCCAGGCCGATGCCGTATTCGATTTTCTCGTAGCTGAGCTGCACGTCGCCATCGCGATTGTCGTCGCTTCGTGCGCTGCTGATGCTGTTCAGCACATTGAACTCGCCGCCGACGCGGAAGGTCGCCTGTTCGCCCGACACTGCGGTCAAGGTAGGTTCCGCCAGGGTCTTCATGACGCCGGCCTGCTCCATCGCCTGCAGGTAGGCGTCGATCAGCGTACTGCCGACCGTGCCGGCAATAGCGGCCTGATTGGGAACGACGCTGCCGAGTCCAAGCGCATTCTCGCTGATCGCACCCCAGCTGATCCCGTCGGAAGCCCCTTCAGCCAT
>JAEYXI010000197.1 GCA_023428515.1 Pseudomonadota bacterium
GTGCAGGAAGGAGAAGAGCGTCCCTTTCTCGAATGCCTGCCGCTCGCTGCGCTGAGGCTTGAGCCGAAAACGATCGCCAGCCTCGAAAGCGTCGGCTTGCGCACGGTGGGCTCGGTCCTGGCGGCGCCGCGCGCGCCGCTCGCCCGCCGTTTCGGCGCCATGCTGCTCCTGCGTCTCGACCAGGCGCTGGGCGAGGTCGAGGAGGCCGTCTCGCCCCGCCTGCCCGTTCCCGCCCTTTCGATCGAGCGGCATCTCGCCGAACCGATCGGCCTCGTCGAGGACATAGAACGGCTGGTTCCCCTGCTCGGCAGAAGCCTGAAGCGCGACCTCGAGCGGCGCGGCGAAGGTGCGCGCCTGTTCGAACTGCTGCTTTTCCGGGTCGACGGCGCGGTCTCCCGCATTTCGGCGCGCGCCTCTCTGCCGCTGCGCGAGCCTATTGCCATCGCAAGGCTTTTTCACGAAAGGCTGGCAGCCCTCGGCGCCGTGCTCGAGCCCGGCTACGGCTTCGACCTCGTGCGGCTCTCCGCCTTCGAGACGGCGGCAGTCGAAACACCGCAGGCGGATCTCGACGGCGAAGCGGGCGCTGCAAGCGAGGATGTCGCACTCTTCTCCGACCGCGTGCGCGCCCGTCTCGGACGAACCGCGATGCTGACGCCCTTTCTCGTCGAGAGCCACCTGCCCGAGCGTGCGGCATCGCTCGTCCCTTCCGACGCCCCGGCGCCGGAAAGAAAAGCACCGGCCGCCCCCAGAAGGAATGTCGATTTTTCTCCCTCCCGCCGGGCTCCCGAACGCCCGCTGAGATTGTTCGCCCGCCCCGAGCCGATCGACGTGCCGGTGACGGAAGTTCCGGAGGGCCCGCCGCTCAACTTCCGCTGGCGTCGCGCCATGCACCGTGTGACGCGTGCCGAAGGGCCGGAGCGCGTCGCACCCGAATGGTGGCTGCACGGCAAGCCCGAGGTGAAGGCGGACGAGAACGAGAAGGACAAGGAGGAAAGAGAGGCGAAACGGGAAAAGGCGGAGAGGGCGGCCGTGGCAGACGAAACAGCGCGAATGACCCGCGATTATTTCCGCGTCGAGGACACCGACGGCCACCGTTTCTGGATCTACCGCGAGGGCCTCTACAGGAAGGGCGCCGCGCCGCGCTGGTATCTGCAGGGCGTCTCGGCATGAACGCGCCTGCCGCACCGGCCTATGTCGAATTCGGCGTGCAGTCGAATTTTTCCTTCCTGCGCGGCGCCTCCAAGCCGGAAGAGCTGGTCGTCACCGCCGCCCTGCTCGGCCACGCCGGCATGGGGCTCGCCGATCGCAACACGGTCGCCGGCGTCGTGCGCGCCTGGGGCCAGTCGAAGCACATAGGCCAATCAGAGAAGGGCGAAGCGATCACGCTTCCCTATCATCCCGGTGCCCGCCTGGTTTTCTGCGACGGCACTCCCGACGTGCTCGCCTACCCCCGGGACCGCAAGGGTTGGGGCAATCTTTGCCGGCTTCTCACCCAGGCGAATCTTCGCGACGAAAGCCCCAAGGGCGACCCGCAGCTTTATCGCGCCGACCTGATGGAATGGGGCGATTGCATGTCGCTCGCCGTGCTGCCCGACCTCGAAGCCGACGCCGGCGAGACTCTCCCCCTCCTGCGCAACCTCCTCGACCGTTTCGGCAAGGCTATCCGCCTCGCCGTGGCGCCTGCCTATCTTGGCAATGACCACTTCCGGCTGGAACAGGCAGCCGCTCTCGCCTCAGCGTCTGGCATGCGGCTGATGGCGACCAACGACGTGCTCTATCACGCCGCCGAGCGACGGCCCCTGCAGGACGCGCTCACGGCGATACGGCTCAACGTGCCGGTGGCGAACGCTGGCTTCGAGCTCAGGGCGAATGCCGAGCGACACATGAAGGCGCCACTGGAGATGGCGCGCCTGTTCAAGAACCATCCTGAAGCGCTCGCCGAGACGATCCGTTTCGCCGGCGAGCTGACATTTTCTTTGGATCAACTCCGCTACAATCTACCCGATCAACAGACGCGGGACGGCGCCACGCCGCAGCAAGAACTGGAAAGGCTGACCTGGGAGGGCGCGGCGCTTAGATGGCCCGATGGGATAAAGCCTGACATCAAGGAAATTATCGACAAGGAATTGGGACTCGTCGGGAAGCTCGGCTACGCAGGCTATTTCCTCACGGTACATGATGTTGTCCGCTATGCTCGGGAAGAGTTGAGGATTCTCTGTCAAGGGCGAGGTTCGGCAGCGAATTCTTTGATCTGCTACTGCCTGCAGATTACCGATATCGGCCCGCATCGCATGGAAACACTCTTCGAGCGGTTCATTTCGGAAGAACGAGGAGAGCCACCCGACATCGACGTCGATTTCGAGCATGAACGGCGACCCGAAGTGCTCGAATATGTCTACAGGAAGTATAGCGAGAAGCACACGTCGCTCGCCGCTGCCGTAATTAGCTACAGAGGGCGTTCGGCTCTGCGCGAAGTTTCAAAGGCGATGGGCTTATCAGACGACATCCGCAGCGCATTGTCGGGATCGATCTGGGGCTGGTCGTCCGAAAGGATCGGAGAGACAGAAGCCAAGGCTGGTGGCCTCGATCGGACAGACCCTCGTTCACAGCATGTCATCGCCCTTGCCAACCAAATTCTGGAGTTTCCACGTCATCTGACCCAGCATGTCGGCGGCTTCGTCATCACCAAGGATCGGCTCGACCAGATCGTGCCCATCGTCAAGACAGCGATGCCCGACCGTAAGATGGTGGAGTGGGACAAGGACGATCTGGACGCTGTGGGCCTCTTCAAGGTCGACATCCTTGCGCTGGGCATGCTTTCTTGCCTGCGGCGTTGTTTCGACCTGCTCAAAGAGCACTATCCGACAGAGTCTGCACACAGCCTTGCAACAATCCCGGAAGGATTGAACGAAGTCTACGACATGATTTGCCGCGCCGACACGCTCGGCGTCTTCCAGATTGAATCGCGGGCACAGATGTCGATGCTGCCGCGCCTACGGCCAAGAGAATTCTACGACCTCGTCATCGAGGTAGCGATCGTTCGGCCCGGCCCCATCCAGGGCAACATGGTCCATCCCTATCTCAGGCGCCGGATAGGAAAAGAAAAAATCGAATCCCCCGGCAAGCTAGAAAATATCTTGAGGCGAACACTCGGTGTCCCGCTTTTTCAGGAACAGGCGATGAAGATTGCTATCGACTGCGCGGGGTTCTCTCCCGCGAGAGCCGATAAGCTCCGTCGAGCCATGGCGACGTTCAAGCGCACGGGCACGATCGACAAGCTGAAGGATGAATTCATTGAAGGCATGGAGAAGAACAACTACGCGCGCGAATTCGCAGAGCGTTGCTTCGCCCAAATCGAAGGCTTCGGCGAATACGGCTTTCCGGAAAGCCACGCCGCCTCCTTCGCGCTGCTCGTCTATGCGTCCTGCTGGTTCAAGACCTTCTACCCCGACGTCTTCTGCGCTGCGATCCTCAATTCCCAGCCAATGGGTTTCTACGCGCCGGCGCAGCTCGTGCGCGACGCGCGCGACCACGGCGTCGAGGTGCACGAGGTCGACGTCAATTTGTCCAGCTGGGACTGCACGCTGGAGAAGGCGGAATTCGATCCCGGTCGCATCCTCGGCCGTCACGCCGAAATGCGCGGTGTCATCAGGACGACGCATGCCGTCCGCCTCGGCTTCCGCCAGATCAAAGGCCTGTCGGAGGACCGCATGGAAGCGTTCGTTGCCCGTCGCGGCGACGGCTACGAATCGGTGCGCGACGTCTGGCTGCGCTCCGGTCTCGATGTCGACGAGATCGAGAAGCTCGCACAGGCCGACGCATTCCACTCGATCGGCCTCGACCGCCGCGCTGCGCTCTGGCAGGTCCGCGCGCTCGACCGCAAGGCCGCCGCCGAAACCATGCCTCTGTTCGATCGCCCCGGCGTCAAGCTGCCGGATAATGAGCCGGCTACGAAACTGCCCGTCATGCCGGCGGGGGAGCATGTCATCCACGATTACCGCTCGCTCGGCCTGTCGCTGAAAGCCCACCCGGTTTCCTTCCTGCGTGACCGGCTGGACAGGATCGGCGTCACGCCCAACGAGAGGCTGCCCCGCATCCCCGACAAGAGTCGTGTTTCTGTGGCCGGGCTCGTCCTCGTACGGCAGCGCCCCGGCAAGGGCAACGCGATCTTCCTGACGTTGGAGGACGACAAGGGGATCGCCAACGTCATCGTCTGGAAGAGGGATTTCGCGCGGCTCTTGCCTGTCATCATGAGCTCGAAATTCGTCCGTGTGACCGGCAGGCTGCAGTCCGAATCGGGTGTCGTACACATCGTCGCCGAGACGATCGAGGATTTGACTCCTTGGCTCTCAGCCCTGCTGGAGGAGAGCGCTCATCCCGGTCCGGCCGCGCCGGACGGCGAAACAACCTCCGCCGGTGCAATGACGCAAGACCGGCGAAAACTCGCGCCCTTCGTGAGAAGAAACGTTCCCGTCGAGATGGCCGATACTGAGATGCTAACCCGCAAGGCCGGCAGCGTCATGCCGAAGGGACGGAATTTCCAGTGAACGGAAGACCACCGCCCGCCGACAATGCCTAACGCACCTCCGGCGGAACTGTCGGCGCGTCCGGATCGATGGTCCTTGCCTCCGACGGCAGCAGCACTGGAATGCCGTCGCGAACCGGATAGGCGAGCTTGGCGACCTTCGAGACGAGCTCGCAACGCTCCTCGTCCCACACCAGCGGCCCTTTTGTCAGGGGGCAGGCGAGCAGTTCGAGCATCTTCACGTCGATGCCGGACTTACGTTGACTGTCGCTCACACTCTTCCCCTGCCTTTGCGAAAATACCTGCCGATCCTACTGCAGGCTCGATCCGAAATCCTCATTGTCGCGCGCCAGTGCCATTTCGGTCAGTGCGATCAACGTCTCGGCCCGGCTCTTCAGGTCCGGCGCCTCGAGCAGCGCCTGCTTCTCCGCCGGGCCGTAAGGCGCCATCATCGACAGCGCATTGACCAGCATGGCGTTTTCCGCACGGCTGACGCTGTTCCAGTCGGCGTCGAGATCGTTCGCCTCGAGATAGGAGCGGAAAGCCTTGAGCAACGCCGGCCGGTCGACCTCCGCGCCCGAGCGATCTTCCTCCAGGTCGGCGCCGAACGGCGAGATGCGGCATTGCCGGAACGGCGTCTTCACCTCCATCTCCTCCGCAACGCGGAACCGGCAGACCCCTTGCAGCGCGATCATATAGCGGCCGTCGCCGGTTTCGGTGAGCGAGGTGATGCGGCCCATGCAGCCGACATTCACGATCACCGGCTCGCCGTCCTCGCGCAGCGTGCCGTCGAAACCCGGCTGGATCATGCCGATCAGCCGGTCGCCGGCCATCGCCGCATCCACCATCTGCAGGTAGCGCGGCTCGAATATGTTGAGCGGCATTCGCCCGCCCGGCAGCAGCAGCGCCGCCGGCAGCGGGAAGACCGGGATGATGGACGGCAGGTCTGCTACACGCCGGTAATTGAAATTGCCTGCCTGCACCGCCTTCCTCCGATACTCCAGACAATCTGGTGCGCCGCGCGGGAATCGCAAGGCTTTAGGTGCTGTTCTTCCCGCGCGACCCGCCGACCATCCTCATCCTGCGAGGTGCAGGGACGAGGATGATGCGGCGTCCGTCTAGGAGATTCCGTCTAGGAAAACAGCAGCGACGAAAGCTTCCGGCGGGCCGAAAGCGTCGCCTCGTCGGTCATTCCCCAGGCCTCGAACAGCTTGAGCAACTGGGCCCGCGCTCCGTCGTCGTTCCAGGTGCGGTCTGCCTTGACGATGGCAAGCAGATTGTCGGCTGCCTCGTCGCGCTTTCCCTGCGTGTTCTGGATCATGGCGAGGTCGAATCGCGCCTGGTGATCCCCGGGGTTTTCGGCAAGCTGCCGCTCGAGCTCAGCCGGATCACCGAGACCCGCCGCTTCGGCGGCAAGGTCGATCTTCGTCCTGACAGCCGCGATCGCTGCATTGCCCTGCTTGTCGGCCGGCGTGCGGGCGAGCACCTCTTCGGCGCCGGCCTTGTCGCCCGCGTCGAACAGAATGTCCGCCAGGGCGGCGATGGCGTCGAGATTGTCGGGTTGTTCCTGCAGCACGGCGTCGTAGATGCCCGCCGCCGTCTGCATGTCGCCCGCCTCGCGCGCCTGCTTGGCCGCGGCAAGCGCCTCGGCCAGCTGCGGCTCGCCGTCCTTTCCGACCAGCTTCTGGACAAAATCGCGGATCTGGCTTTCGGGTATCGCCCCCATGAAGCCGTCGACCGGCTGGCCGTTTTTGAACGCGATCACCGCGGGAATGGACTGGATGCCGAGCTGGCCGGCAATCGCCGGATGCTCGTCTATGTTCATCTTGACCAGCTTGACCGCGCCGCCGGCGGCCGCGACGACCTTTTCAAGCGCCGGCTGAAGCTGCTTGCACGGGCCGCACCAGGGCGCCCAGAAATCGACCAGCACTGGGAGTTTTCGCGATTCCTGGATGACGTCGGCGGTAAAACTCGCCGTCGTCACATCCTTCACCGCCAGCGGCGCGGCATGCGCTCCGTTGCTCTCTGGCCCGGTGGAGCCGAAGCTGACATTTGTGGAATACTGGCCGCCCGTGCCGCCGAACGGATTGTCCTTGTCGCTCATGTCGTCCTTCCGATGCTTCGCTGCGCGTCTATGGCGGAAACGGCCGCGCCGGCCTGCTGGCCAGCATGTGGCAATCAGGCCGAGACTTTCAAGATGGCGGGCTCATGGCCGGTCGCGCGGGCGAACCGCAACAGATCGTCCGCCGCGATCGACGTGGTCGCCTCGTTGGTCAGCGGATGCGCGTTGATGGTCCGGTGCTCCATTAGTGCACTGTCGATGACGAACTTGACCGTGCCGCTCCCGTCATTGATCAGCCCGAACGCCGTCACAGCGCCCGGAATGACCCCCAGAAATTCCATCAGCGCCTCCGGCTTGCCGAAGGAGACGCGACCTGCGGCTCCGATCAAATGATGGATCTGCTTGAGATCGACCGCGGCATCCTCTTCGACCGTGACCAGGAAAAAATTGTCCTTCTTGTCCTTCAGGAAGAGGTTCTTGGTGTGGCCGCCCGCAATTTCGCCGCGCAACGCCTGCGAATCCGCGACGGTGAAGAGCGGTGGGTGCGAGACTGTCGAGACC
>JAEYXI010000215.1 GCA_023428515.1 Pseudomonadota bacterium
GAAATATGGTGGAGAACGCGCCGCTCTACGGCATCAAGATCGGCTGGGGTCCGTACATGCGCAATGTGGTGGCGACCGGCAATGTCATCCGCAAGGCCAGTACGGGCATCGCCGTCACGGTGGTCGAGGGCGCCGGGCCAGCCGTGATCTCCGACAATGTAATTTCCGAGACGCCCAAGGGCGCGATCCTGGGCTACCGCTGGTCGGACGCGGTCACCGCCGACATGGCGCTGCACGGCAACCCCGGTTACACGAACCTCACGGTCGAGCGAAATCACGCCGGCTGATCTATAGGGTCAAGGCTTCCGTCGGCCGCACCTGGCCGACCGGCACGCCCTTGCGGCTCGGTATGGACGGTCGCGCCAATTCGTCGAGCTTGGCCGAAAGCGGCTCGTCCGATTTCAGCAGCTTCGCCAGCACGGCCGCCACCATCGCCTCCGCGGCGCGGCTGGCGCCGTCATCGCATTTCAGCGCGATGCCGAGCCCCAGTTCCGGCACTGCCGCACAATAGACGCCTTCCGCGCCTGTCTTGACGAAGATGCGTCCGGGCGCCGCCTGCATCAGCGACCGGTCAGCCACGTCGGACCCGGAAACGAAGAAGGGCTCGGCCATGCATGCGGAGAACAATCGCTTCGCCGCCTTCGCCCGATTGGCCGACAGCCGCTCACCCGTCGCCATCCTGGCGAAACCGAGCGCGAGGTTGCTGATCGGGATCGCGTAGGTCGGGATCGAACAGCCGTCGACCGCGCTGTTCCCGGCGTCGTGCTGCGCACCGGTCACATCCTCCATCGTCTCGCGGATCGTCGCCTGAAAGGGGTGCTCGAACGCGACATAGCCGCGATGCGCCAAGCCGATATGCTGGCACGTGCAGAGGAAGCCCGAGTGCTTCCCGGAACAATTGTTGTGGAGCGCTGTCGGCGACTGCCCCGAATGGGCAAGCGCCTCTGTCGCATCGTGGTTTGTCGGCCAATGGGCGCCGCATTCCAGCGCGCCTTCATCAAAGCCGGCACTGGCGAGCATCGACTGCGCAAGCTCGACATGCGCGGGTTCGCCCCTGTGCGAGGCGCAGGCAAGCGCCAGTTCCCTGTCGCCGAAGCCAAGGGCATCGGCCGTTCCGCTTTCGACCAGGGGCAGCGCCTGGATCGCCTTCACCGCAGAGCGCGGGAAGACCGGCCGCGAGACGTCGCCGATCTCCAGCAATGCCTTGCCGGCGGCATCGCAGGCCGAGACGGCACCGCGATGCGCGCTCTCGATGTGTTGACCGCGCAGGACTTCCACCAGAACGGGATTGGACATAATTCCACCTGAAATGCCGGGCGCCTTGAGCCTTACCGGCGACAGATGATTAGGCAAGGGGTCCCCATGCGCTTGGTCAAAAACTTTGCTTTGGCCATCCTGCTGATTTTCGTGATGCCGGCACTTGCAACGGCGGGCTGGTGGAGCGCGCAGGATCATCCGGGCTCTTGGAGCAGCGCGGATTGGTCCTCGTCGGGCATCCTGCCGCGCGCACCGACAAAGGACGAGGCTGCCATCTATGTGCTCGCCGCCCGCACCGGCGGCTTCAAGGGCGCCTTCTCCCTGCATAGCTGGCTCGTGGTCAAGAAGCCGGGATCAAGCAGCTACGACCGCTACGACAAGGTCGGCTGGGGCTCGCCGATTCGGCACAATGCCTACGCCGCAGACGGCCGCTGGTACTCCAACGCACCCGAGATCGTGGCCTCGGCCACCGGCTCCGAGGCTGCACGGCTGATCCCTGCCGTCGAGCAGGCGATTGCCGATTACCGCTACTCGAACCGCGGTGACTACCGCATCTGGCCCGGACCGAACTCCAACAGCTTCGTCGCCCACGTTCTGCGCGGCGTGCCCGATCTCGGCGTCATCCTGCCGCCGAACGCGACAGGCCGCGACTACGCTCCGGGCCTGCTGGCGGTGGACCTGTCTCCGGACTGGCGCGACATACACGTCACGTTGGGCGGCGTATTCGGCTTTGCGGCGGGCGTGCGAAGCGGCATCGAACTCCACTTCGCAGGCCTTGTCGCCGGCCTCGACTTCGCGTCTCCGGCAATCAAGATTCCTGCCTACGGTACTGTCCGCCTCTTCTGAGCAAAGCAGGCCTGCTGCAACGCTTATTGATCGAAGGCTTCGAACAGGACCTTGCGCAATCCCTGGTCCGGCACGCCGTTCGCGACATTGGCGAAGAGGATGTCATCCACCAACAGCCTGTCGCCCTCCGTCACGAGCTTGAGCCTGTCGGTCCAGCTGGCATTCGGCGTATCGGGAAACAGGTAGTTCACCCCGATCTCGGTGCGGCCCGACTTCTCGTCGACCTTGCCTGTCTCGCAGCCCTGCGCGACGTCGGGGAAGGATTGATACGGGATGCCGTCGCCGAAGGGCGGCTTCTCGTCGGGCGTAGCCTTGGCGATCACGTCGCTGCGCGCCTTGGCTTCCTCGATCACCTTGATAAGCGACGGCGTCAGCAGCGCGAGCGTTGCCGCCTCGTCGTTGGCGAGCCTCGCCTTGCAGAAAGCCTCGGCGACCATCGCCGGGTCGTCTGCTGCCAGGGCACTGCCCGCAATTGGCATGGCTGAGGCGAGCAACAGCCCCGTCACAACGGCAAATCGCATCGGTTTCTCCTAGATGGCCGCGCTTCCTAACCGAGTATTCCGGCAGAAAGAAAGCCGCCATCGACCGACAGCGTGTGGCCGTTGATGAAGCTCGCCTCCGGCGACAGCAGGAAGGCGACAGCCGCCGCGACCTCGTCCGGCTCGCCGTAACGGCCTTGCGGGATCTGGCGCACCCAGAGCCGCCTTTCGTCGGGGCCGTGCAGCTTCGACACCATGGGGGTCTCGATCGGCCCCGGCGCGACGCAGTTCACCCGGACGTTGCGGCTGCCGAACTCGAGCGCCAGCACCTCCGACATCAGCTTCAGCCCGGCCTTCGAAGCGCCGTAGGCAACGCGACCACGATTGGCGCGGAGGCCGGAAACAGACGCCATATTGACGATCGATAGCGATGCGCCCATCCGCTCAAGCGCGGCACGCGCGGCAATGAAGGAGCCGACGAGATTAACGTCGAGGATTTCGCGGAAGAGCTCGGCGCTCGTCTCATCCGCCGGCAGGTCGCGCACGATCCCTGCGGAATTGACCAGCCCGCCGACCAGACCCAGCCGGTCGACGATCTCGTCGAAAGCCGCACCGAGCTCATCCTCGTCGGTGACGTCGGCCTCCAGGAAGATCGCGTTCTCGTCGGCGAAGGCGCCTTCGGCAGAAGCCAGCGCGTCGGCATCCGCATCGACCACCGCCACGGGCCAGCCGTCGTCGAGCAGCCGTTTGACAACGGCCATGCCGATCCCGGACGCCCCTCCCGTAACGATCGCCGGATGTTTCATCTGATCCTTTCGAGGATCGAGACGTAATTGGCGACCGCTGCGCCGCCCATGTTGAAGATGCCGCCGAGCGTGGCATTGGGGACCTGTATGCCTTCCGCCTCCCCCATGAGCTGCATGGCCGTCAGCACATGCATAGACACGCCGGTCGCGCCGATCGGGTGTCCCTTGGATTTCAGGCCGCCTGAGGGATTTACCGGCAGGCGGCCGCCCATGGCCGTCTGGCCTTCGAGCACCACGCGTCCGCCCTCACCGTGTTTTGCCAGTCCCATCGCCTCATATTCGATGAGTTCCGCGATGGTGAAGCAGTCATGCGTCTCGACGAAGGAGAGATCGTCGATCTTCGCGCCTGCCTTGTCCAATGCGCGCGACCACGCCTCGGCACAGCCTTCGAAAAGCAGGATGTCGCGCTTCGACATGGGTAGGAAATCCTGCACGTGCTCGTTGGCGCGGAAGCCGATTGCGCGCTGCATCGTGGCCGCATGTTCGCCCTCGGCAAGCACGAGCGCCGCAGCACCGTCCGACACCGGCGAGCAGTCTGTCCGCTTCAGCGGTCCGGCCACGAAGGGGTTCTTGTCGCTTTCCTGCCGGCAGAAATCGAAGCCAAGATCCTTGCGCAACTGCGCATAGGGGTTGCCGACGCCGTTCCGGTGGTTCTTGGCCGCAATTGTCGCCAGGGCATCCGACTGGTCGCCATAGCGCTGGAAATAGGCCTGCGCGATCTTGCCGAAGACGCCGGCGAAACCGGCGGGCGTGTCGCCATCTTCAGGCAGATAAGATGCCTTCAGCAGATTCTTACCGACCTCCGGGCCTGGCGTCGTCGTCATCTGCTCGGCGCCGACCACCAGCACGATGCGAGCGGCGCCCGCATCGATTGCGTGGATTCCTTGCCGCACTGCCGCGGAGCCGGTCGCGCCGGCATTCTCGCCGCGCGTCGCCGGCTTGAAGCGCAGCCGGTCGTCAGCCTGCAGTACCAGGCTTGCGGTGAAATCCTGCGACGAGAAGCCCGCGTTGAAATGGCCGAGCACGATCTCATCCACGTCTTCCGCGCCGATGCCGGCGTGTTCAAGCGCGTCCGCGGCCACCCTGGTGATCAGGCTTTCGAGCGTCTCGCCTTCCAGTTTACCGAAGCGCGAATGCGCCCAGCCGACGATGCAGGCAGTCATCTTCGTCTCCCGGCGCCGGGATGCTGGCGGCACCTCCCTTCAAAATGGACGCGCAAGCATGGCTCGTAAAGGCCAGTGGCGGGCGCAAAGCTCACAATGCCTGCCGGAATTTTTGTTGATTGACCAGTCAATAAAAAATACTTTGCAAAGCTGGGAGGCCGATATGCCCAAAGTCGGAATGGAACCGCTGCGCCGCAGGGCGCTGATCGACGCGACGATCTCGGCGATCGGCGGGCGCGGCTCGCTCGACGTCACAATGTCCGAGATTGCGGGCCGGGCCGGCGTTTCGTCGGCGCTGGCGCATCACTATTTCGGCGCCAAGGACGAGCTACTGCAGGCAACGATGCGGCACCTGCTCACGGAGCTCAACGCCGACGCACGACATGCGCTCGCCGTTGCCGGCACCCCCCGGGAACGCGTCTCGGCCGTCATTGCGGTGAACTTCTCCGACAAGCAGTTCCAGCCGGAAACCATCGCCGCCTGGCTCGCCTTCTATGTCGAGGCACAAAAGTCCACGGCGCTGCGGCGGCTGCTGCGCATCTATGCGCGCCGGCTCCACTCCAACCTGATGAGCGGGCTCACTGGCCTCATGCCGCGCACAATCGCCGACCAGACCGCCGAAGGTATCGCGGCGCTCATCGACGGCCTCTACATCCGGCGCGCGCTGAAAGACGGCACGCCGAACGCCGCGAGCGCCGTCGCGCTCGCCGAAGACTATCTCGAAACCAGGCTGTCCGGCTTCCGCGGCAGCAAACATGCCCTTGGAGGCCAATAGCATGTCCCTCACACCGTCCATCGTCGTTCCCACCCTCGACCATCTGAAGCGCGCCTATGCCGTCACCTCGCAGGCCACGCAGGTCACGCCGCTGCTGGAGTCCGCCGCCCTGGCGCGTCAGACGGGCGCAGCGCGCGTTTTCGTCAAGCCTGAAGCGCTGCAATGGGCGGGCTCGTTCAAGGTTCGCGGCGCCTATTGGCGGCTAAAGCAGCTTTCGCCTGAGGAAGCCAAGCGCGGCGTGGTCGCCTATTCCTCCGGCAATTTCGCGCAGGGGCTTGCCGCTGCCGGCCAGGCGCTCGGCATCCCTGTCACCATCGTCATGCCGATCGATGCGCCCGCCGCCAAGCGCGAGGCTACTGCAGGCTACGGCGCGACCGTGGTGCTCACCGACCATGGCGAGCGCGCCCGCGAGGAAGTGGCCTCCGAGCGTGCGCGGCAGATCGCCAAGGAGGACGGGCTCGTCCTGCTCCATCCCTTCGATGATCCCGAAATCGTTGCCGGCCAGGCCGGCGTCGGGCTCGAGACGCTCGACCAGCTTGCGGCCAAAGGCGTGCAGGCCGATATCCTCTTCTGCCCGGTCGGGGGCGGCGGGCTGATCGGCGGCGTCGCGCTGGCTTTCCACTATCTTTCGCCGAAGACCGAACTGATCGCCGTCGAGCCGGAAGGCTTCAACGGCATGGGCACCTCGCTTGCCCGCCATCAGATCGAGACCATGCCGCTCGGCCAGAAATCAATCTGCGACGGGCTGATGGCGCGCCGGCCGGGCGAAGCGCCTTTTGCCGCGGTCAAGCAGACCGGCCTGCGCGGCGTCACTGTTGACGATCCTTCGGTGCGCAAGGCGATGAAGACGGCCTTCGAGCGCCTCAAAGTCGCTCTCGAACCCTCGGGGGCCGCCTCGCTCGCGGCTGTCCTCGCCGGCAAGGCTGACGTCAAGGGCAAGACCGTCCTCGTCGTCGCCAGCGGCGGCAACGTCGCGCTCACCGATTTCATGAAACATGTCGAAAATGCTTGAGGCGGACTTTGTCATCATAGGCTCCGGCTCGGCGGGTTCCGCCCTCGCCTATCGTCTCTCGGAGGATGGCAAGCATTCGGTCATCGTCATCGAATATGGCGGGACCGATTTCGGCCCGCTGATCCAGATGCCGTCGGCCCTTTCCATCCCGCTCAACATGAGCCGGTACGACTGGGGATTCTCAAGCGAACCGGAGCCGCATCTCGGCGGGCGCGTTCTCGCCACGCCGCGCGGCAAGGTGCTCGGCGGCTCCTCCTCCATCAACGGCATGGTCTATGTGCGCGGACATGCGCGCGACTTCGACCACTGGGCCGAGCAGGGCGCGCCCGGCTGGGGCTTCGCCGACGTGCTTCCTTATTTCAAGCGCATGGAGCACGCCAAGGGTGGCGAGGACGGCTGGCGCGGCACCGACGGGCCTCTCCATATCCAGCGCGGACCGCGCCGCAATCCACTCTATGCGGCCTTCGTCGAGGCCGGCAAGCAGGCAGGCTTCGAGCTTACGGACGACTACAACGGCGCCAAGCAGGAAGGCTTTGGCCCGATGGAGCAAACCATCCATCTCGGGCGCCGCTGGTCCGCCGCGAACGCCTATCTCAGGCCGGCGCTGAGGCGCAAAAACGTGAGTCTCGTCAACGGCTTCGCACGACGCGTGATCATCGAGAATCAACGCGCCACCGGCGTCGAGGTTGAAGTTCGCAAAAAGATTCAGGTCGTTAAGGCAAGACGCGAAGTCGTCATCGCGGCCTCGGCCGTCAATTCACCAAAGCTGCTGATGCTCTCCGGCATCGGTCCGGCCGAGGAACTGAAGCGCAACGGCATCGCGGTGATCGCCGACCGGCCGGGCGTCGGCCGCAATCTGCAGGACCACCTGGAACTCTACATCCAGCAGGAGTCGCTACATCCGATCACGCTGAACTCGGTCTTCAATCCCTTTTCCAAGGCGCTGATCGGCGCCGAATGGCTGTTCTTCAAGACCGGCCTCGGCGCGACCAATCACTTCGAGGCGGCCGCCTTCGTGCGATCGGCGCCCGGCGTCGACTATCCTGACATCCAGTATCATTTCATCCCGGCGGCAGTGCGCTATGACGGCAAGGCTGCGGCGGCCGGGCATGGCTTCCAGGCGCATGTCGGGCCGATGCGCTCGAAGTCACGCGGTGCGGTCACACTGCGCTCGCCCGATCCCTGGGCGAAACCGGAAATCCGCTTCAACTACATGTCGCACCCGGACGACTGGCGCGACTTCCGCCACTGCATCCGCCTGACGCGCGAGATTTTCGGCCAGCCGGCCTTCGACCCCTATCGCGGCCGCGAGATCTCGCCCGGCAAAGAGGTGCAGAGCGACGACGAATTGGACGATTTCATCCGCCTCCATGCCGAGAGCGCCTACCACCCTTGCGGCACCTGCAGGATGGGCAGCGCCTCCGACGCTGGGGCCGTCGTCGACCCGGAATGCCGCGTCATCGGCGTAGATGGTCTGCGCGTCGCCGACTCCTCGATCTTCCCGCGCGTCACCAACGGCAACCTCAACGGCCCGTCGATCATGACCGGCGAGAAAGCTGCGGATCATATTCTCGGCCGGACACCATTCCCGCCGTCCAACCAGGAGCCCTGGATCAACCCGCGCTGGCGCGAAAGCGATCGCTGAACGCCTCGGGCGTGCTAAAGAGGCGCAAGGCGCTAAGGAGTTTCCGATGAAAGCCCAGCCCAAGGCATCGCATTACATCAACGGCAGTTTCGTCGACGACGAGCGCGGCAAGGCCATTCCGGTCATCTACCCGGCGACCGGCGAGACCATCGCAACCGTGTATTCCGCCACCGAGAACGTCATTGAGCTGGCGATCGAGGCCGCCCGCGAGGCGCAGCCGGCATGGGCGAGGCTGAAGCCTGTCGAGCGAGGCCGCATCCTGCGTCGTGCGGCGGACATATTGCGCGCACGCAACGACGAACTGGCGCGGCTGGAAACCCTCGACACCGGCAAGGCGATCCAGGAGACGCTGGTCGCCGACCCCGCCTCTGCCGCGGACGCGCTCGAATATTTCGGCGGCGCGGTGGCGAGCTACAATGGCGACTATGTCGATTTCGGTGGTTCCTTCGCCTACACGCGCCGTGAAGCGCTTGGCGTCTGCGTCGGCATCGGCGCCTGGAACTACCCGATCCAGGGCGCCGGCTGGAAATCCGCTCCGGCACTCGCCATGGGCAACGCCATGGTGTTCAAGCCCTCGGAGAACACGCCCCTCTCCGCGTTGGCGCTCGCCGAGATTTATACCGAGGCCGGCCTGCCCAACGGTCTTTTCAACGTCGTGCAGGGCTATGGCGACGTTGGTCATGCGCTGGCGAGCCACCCGGTCGTCGCGAAAGTGTCGCTCACCGGCTCGGTGCCGACCGGCCGCAAGGTGCTCGGCCTCGCCGGCTCGCTGATGAAACACGCCACGATGGAGCTCGGCGGTAAGTCGCCGCTCATCATCTTCGACGATGCCGATGTCGAAAACGCCGTCGGCGGCGCGATGCTGGCGAACTTCTATTCCACCGGTCAGGTCTGCTCGAACGGCACGCGCGTCTTCGTGCAAGACGGGCTACACGACCGCTTCCTCGACCGCCTGACCGAGCGCACCAAGGCGATCCGCATCGGCGACCCGCTCGATCCGGAGACACAGATGGGCCCACTCATCAACAAGGTGCAGCATGAGAAGGTGCTGTCCTATATCGAGATCGGCAGGCAGGAAGGCGCGACGCTGCATCATGGCGGCGCCGAGCCCTCCTTGCAGGGTTTCGAAGCCGGCTTCTACGTCGAACCCACCATCTTCACCAGCGTCACCGATGGCATGCGCATCGCTCGCGAAGAGATATTCGGACCGGTCATGTCGGTGCTGAGATTCGATGCCGAGGACGAGGTGATTGCCCGCGCCAACGACACCGAGTTCGGCCTTTCGGCCGGTGTCTTCACCCGCGACCTGCCGCGCGCCCACCGCGTGATTGCGGAGCTGCAGGCCGGCACCTGCTGGATCAACCACTACAACCTCGCGCCGGTCGAAATCCCCTTCGGCGGTTATAAGCAGTCGGGCATCGGCCGCGAGAACTCGCTTGCCGCGCTCGATCACTATTCGCAGTTGAAATCCGTCTATGTCGAGACCGGCGACGTAGTCAGTCCTTACTGAGGGGCGTCTGCGGTTCCGTCCAGATATTGCGTCAGCGCGCTGACGAGGTGGTAGAAAATGCTGGCCGGCACCTCGGTTGCCAGCGAGCGTCCGCGTTCGTCGATGCGATCGATCCAGAGGCCCGTCGGCGCCGGGTCAATATGCCAGCGGAACAGGCGGCCGACGCGTGCCTCGACTTCCGGCTTGAGGTCGGGGCCGCCGCTGCCGTCGAGCGCAAGAGCCGCCTTGATCGCTTCCGCCTGCGGCCAGCTTCGCGACAGGCGGTCGAGCGGCAGGCCCTGACGCGACACTGCGCCATAGGCCAGTCCGGTCGCGCGGTTGAGGCCGTTGGCGATGGCCGAGGCGTAGAGCTTGCGCGCATAGCCGGTCATCTCCGACCGACCGTTTTTCCCTGCATAGTCGACCAGCAGCGAAGCCCATTCGAAATGGTGACCGGGCTCGGTCAAGCTTCCGGCCTCGCCGGCTTCCGGCTGCCACGCTTCGTCGAAGAATTCGCCGAGCGTCCAGCTTTCGGGGTCGAAGAAATGCCTTTGGAAAAGTTCGATGATCCGTTCAGCTCGTTTTAGATGCACTTCGTCGCCTGTCACCGAATGCCAGGCGAGAAAAGCCTCGAGCAGGTGCATGTGCGGATTGGAGCGGCGTGTCGTTTCGCGCGTCGGCGTTTCGAGATAGCCACCGGCCTCGCCATCCTCCAGATGTGCGTCCAGAAAAGCGAATGTCTCCTCGCCCAGCCGCAATGCATCCGGATCGCCGCAGCGATGCGCCCAGGCGAGCGCCAGCAGAACGCAGCTGTGGTCGTAGGCATCCTCGACGGGGTCGGCGACGCTGCCGTCAACGTGCAGCCTGCGCACCCAGCCGCCGCGATCCGTGCGGCCGTTGCGTTCCATGAATTCAAGGCCGTGTGCGATCAGCCGGTCCGCCGGTCCATCCCATCCGCGCGCCTTGGCGACGGCGAACGCATAGACCTGCCGCGCCAGGGTGCGCATGCGCTTCGGCTTGACGAGCGGCAGGCCATCGAAGCCCAGCGCCTCGTGGAAGCCGCCATGGACGTCGTCGACACCTCTTGTCGACCACAGCGGCAGCGTCTCGTCGAAAAGCCAGTGGTGCACCCGCCGCCGCCAGGCACCACTCACCAGCACACGGTCCGGCGCCGGCGTGAAGCGAGTCTCGAGGCGTCCGCTCTTTTCGAGTTGCTCGACGATCTTCTTGACGTTCTGGCTGTGGCTAACCGGCGCGACGAAGGTCGCGTCCGGTGTCGAGACGATCGCGACATTCTTCAGCCCGATCGCCGACAGCAGGCTGCCGTCGCTGCGCAGGTAGGAGTTCTCGCAATCGATCGCGACGACGTCGCCGAGGACCACGTTGCCCTTCTCGTCGGCCGGGCTGACGTCGAGCAGCGATTGCCATGAGCCGAGATCATTCCAGCGGAACGATGCCGGCACCATGGCGATCAGCTCGGCCTTCTCCATAATCGCATAATCGATCGAATCGGACGGGATCGCCTCGTAGAGATCGAGCGGCATGTAGAGG
>JAEYXI010000297.1 GCA_023428515.1 Pseudomonadota bacterium
CGACGGCACCATCCAGGTGCAGTTCTCCACCATACGGCCCGGCATCTACACTTGGTCCGTGCCAGACCTCGCCGACAAGGGTATGAAAGGCACAATCACGATCAAGTAGTCGCGGACTGAAAGAAGAAATCGTGCAGCACATGCGGACAGGCGGAACGGACAATGCCATCGCGGCCCTCGAAGTCGTCGCGGTCAGCCATTCCTATGGTCCCAAGAAGGCCCTCAACGACGTCTCCTTCTCGATAGCGCCCGGCACCTTCGCCGTCCTGCTCGGCCTCAACGGGGCGGGCAAGACGACGCTGTTTTCGCTGATCAGCCATCTTTACGATACGCGCCACGGCGCGATCCGCATTTTCGGGCACGACATAACCCGTGCATCCGGCGAGGCCCTGCGGCGCCTCGGCATCGTCTTCCAGGCGCGCACGCTCGACCTCGACCTCAGCATCTACCAGAACCTCTCCTACCACGCCTCGCTGCACGGCCTCGGCTCGACCGAGGCGCGAAGGCGCATCGACGCGGTGCTGGAAACCGTCGAGATGGGCGGACGCCTGCATGACAAGGCGCGCAGCCTGTCGGGCGGCCAGATGCGGCGCATCGAGATCGCCCGCGCGCTGCTCCATCGGCCGCCGCTGCTGCTGCTCGACGAAGCGACGGTCGGGCTGGACGTCCAGTCGCGCGCCGGCATCCTCGCCAATGTGCGCAATCTGGTGAAAACCGAAGGCATCAGCGCCTTCTGGGCGACGCACCTGATCGACGAAGTCGAGGAAAGCGATCACGCGGTAGTGCTGGTCGAGGGCAATCTCGTCGCCAATGCCGGCGTCGCCGACATAGTCCGCACGACGGGAGCAAAGAATATCGGCGAGGCTTTCTCGAAGCTCAATCCCAAACGGGCGAGCCTAGCGACCGCGGAGGACGCGGCATGAGCGCACCGTCCGAGACAAAGACGACAGCCAACGCCGCCACGCCGCTGGACATGCCGCCCTTCGGCATCGGCAGCTACCTCGTCTGCCTGAAAGGCATCCTGATCCGCGAGGGCTTGCGCTTCCTCAACCAGCGCGAACGGTTCATCTCTTCGCTGGTCAGGCCGCTGCTCTGGCTTTTCATCTTCGCCGCCGGCTTCCGCCAGGTGCTCGGCGTGTCGATCATCCCGCCCTACAAGACCTATGTGCTCTACGAGGTCTACATCACGCCGGGCCTCGTCGGCATGATCCTGCTTTTCTCCGGCATGCAGTCCTCGCTCTCGATGGTCTACGACCGCGAGATGGGCAACATGCGCACGCTGCTGGTCAGCCCCTTCCCCCGCTGGTTCCTGCTTGTGTCGAAGCTGCTCGCAGGCGTCATCGTGTCGATCGCGCAGGTCTATGTGTTCCTCGTCATCGCCAGGTTCTGGGGCGTGAAACCGCCCTGGATCGGCTACCTTTTGGGGTTGCCGGCAGTATTCCTCGCCGGGCTGATGCTCGGCGCGCTCGGCCTCTTCCTGTCGTCGATGATCAAGCAGCTCGAGAATTTTGCAGGCGTCATGAACTTCGTGATCTTCCCGATGTATTTTGCGTCCTCCGCGCTCTACCCGCTGTGGCGCATCCAGGAGGCGAGCCCGCTCCTCTACAAGATCTGCCTCGTCAACCCCTTCACCTATGCGGTTGAACTCATCCGCTTCGCTTTCTACGGACAGATCCACTGGCTTTCGCTCGGCATCGTCGCGGGCTTCACGGCAATTTTCCTTGCCGGCGCCATCATCGCCTACGATCCTTCGCGCGGGCTGATGGTGAGAAAACAGGCCACGGGAGGAAACGGCTGATGTTGCTTCGTGAACTGCGCTCCGTCGGACTGGTTGCGCTGCTAGCCCTCTCCGTTCCTGCCACAGCACTGGCGGCGGCAGGCAAGGACCCCGACTGGCCATGCATCCAGCGCAAGGTGCCGGAACTCTCCTTCGGCCAGATATGGACGGGAACTGAACTGCCGCCCTCGGCGAAGGACTGGTCCAAGGACAATCGCATTTCCGAGTTCGTCGAAGAGCTGGCGGCGCGGCGCCTGCCGATCGCCGACGCGCAGCAGCAGATAAAGGAGTTCGCCGCCGGCCTGCCGGCTGACCGGCGGAATGACCAGATGGCCATGCTGGTGCAGGGCCTGTTCGAGCACATGGATCACGAGCGCTCGGAGGTCATGTCAGGCATCGGGCGTTATGCTCGCAACCAGCTGGAGCTCGCAGCGCGCTTGCGCAAGGAAGCTTCCGAGGTCGACGCCATGCGCGGCAAGCCGGACGCCAACGTCAACGAGATCGCCATGCGCACCGACCGGCTGACCTGGGAGACCCGCGTCTTCGAGGAGCGCGTGCAATCGCTCACCTATGTCTGCGAAGTCCCCACCATCATCGAGCAACGGCTCTACGCCCTGGCGAAGACCGTGAACGAGGTGATGAAGGAGGGCAACGAGCAGTAGAAATCGGCAGTAGGACATAGAGGTCATTTCTTCCGACTGCCTGCCTGCCGATTTGCCTACTCTCGATAAAGTTTCCCCAGCAGCGGCAGGTACATCGCGCCCTTCCGCATCAGGAAATCGTGGAAGGTGGCCATGGCCGGCGAGATCGCGCGGTCGGAGCGCATCACCACGAACCATTGCCGGCGGATCGGCATGCCGGCAACGTCGAGAATGACGAGCCGGCCGGCTTCGACCTCCAGAGCGATGGTATGAGCCGAGATGAAGGCGACGCCCAGTCCTGCCATCACCGCCTGCTTGATCGTCTCGTTGGAGCCCATCTCGATGCCGAGATCGTCGATGCGGCCGGGCAGCTCGCTGAAGAAAATCTCCAACGAGATGCGGGTGCCGGAACCCGGCTCGCGGATCAGGAAATCCTCCTCGGCGATGCGTTCCTTGGAAATGTCGCGCTTCTTCGCCAGCGGATGATCGGGCGGTGCGATGATGACCAAGGGGTGATCGCCGAAGGCCGATGCGCGCAAAGGAACGTCCTTTGCCGGCCGCCCCATCAGCGCGACATCGACGTCATGGTTCTTCAGATTGGCGATGGTCTCGGCACGGTTGCCGATGAGGAGCCGCATGTCGATGTCAGGATATTCCTTCATGAAGGCCGCCATCAGCCGCGGCGCGAAATATTTGGCCGTCGAGACGACGCCGAGTCGCAGGCTGCCGGCGCGCACGCCCTTGATCGCGTCGATCTGGTCTTCGAGCAGCCGCAGCCGCTCCTCGATAGCCTGCGCAGCGTCGATGACGGCAAGCCCTGCGGCAGTCGGACGCATACCCTCCTGGGTGCGGTCGAACAGGGCCAGGCCGACATCCTCCTCCAACTGCTTGAGCTGGATGGTCACGGCCGGCGGAGTAAGCCCTAACGCTTTGGCAGCATTGATGATTTTACCGTGCCCGGTGATCGCCTGGATGGCCTTGAGCTGCTTCAGCGTGAGATTGCGCATCCCCGATAGTAAGAGATTTTTACTGAAGAGATAAGCCTAATAAAATTTACTTACCCGTCTCCGGTTGTTCTCATCCACCCAGCCGATCGCCCGAGGGCACCGGCCGCAGGAGGAGACGATGACCGCGCCGACACTCGATGCTTTTCTGAACTCCTACGTTCGCGACGAAGGCGAACGCCACGCGGCCGTCGCGGCCACCGTCCGCAAGCTCGCTGAAGCCGCCGTCAAGGTTCGCCACACTGTCAGCCACGGCGCGCTCGGCGCCACCTTCGCGGGAACGCGCGGCACCAACGCGACCGGTGACGACCAGAAGGACCTCGACGTCTTCGCCGACGACATCTTCCTCGACGCCATGCGTCATGCCCCCGTCGCGTTCTACGCATCGGAAGAGTTGGAGCAGCCGGTGCTGCTCGACCGCAGCGCACCGCTCGCTATCGCGATCGATCCGCTCGACGGCTCTTCCGGCATCGACGTCAACATGGCCATCGGCACGATTTTCTCGCTCCTCCCCGCGACTGGCGCGCCGGACGCAGATCCGGCCGCCTCTTTTTTGCAGGCCGGGGCGAATATGCTCGGCGCGGGCTTCTTCATCTACGGGCCGCAGCTGGCACTGGTGCTGTCGCTCGGCAGCGGCACGCATGTCTTCACATTTTCGGCGCGGCTCGGCGCCTTCATCCAGGCACATGAGAGCCGGATGCTGCCGCCGCGCACCCAGGAATTCGCCATCAACACGTCGAACTACCGGCACTGGGACGAAGCCGTGCGCCTCTACGTCGACGACTGCCTGAAGGGCACGGAAGGCCCGCGCGAGAAGGACTTCAACATGCGCTGGCTCGCCTGCCTGGCGGCCGAATGCTACCGCATCCTGATCCGTGGCGGCATCTTCATCTACCCGGGCGACCGCCGCCGCGGCTACCATCAGGGCCGGCTGCGCCTCGTCTACGAGGCGAACCCGATCGCCTTCCTGATCGAGCAGGCGGGTGGTGCGGCGACCGACACGGTCACCCGCATCCTCGACCTCGAGCCCGAGCATCTGCACCAGCGCGTGCCGCTCGTCTTCGGATCGGCGCGCGAGGTCGAGCGCATCACCCGCTATCACCTTGCGCCGAGCGCGATCGGCGAACGCGCGCCGCTGTTCGGCAATCGCGGCCTCTTCCGCGCCTGATCGGAGCCAGAGACATGTCCGCCAGGCATCCCATCATCTCGATCACCGGTTCTTCCGGCGCAGGCACCACTTCGGTGAAGCGCATCTTCGAGCAGATCTTCCGGCGCGAGAAGATCGAAGCCGCCTTCATCGAGGGCGACGCCTTCCATCGCTATGACCGCGCCGGGATGAAGGAGAAGGTTGCCGAAGAGGAGAAGAAGGGAAATCCCAACTTCACGCACTTCAACGCCGAGGCCAACGAGCTCGAAATCCTGGAATCCGTGTTCGAGGAATACGGCCGCAAGGGGACAGGGCGCACGCGCACCTATGTCCATGACGAGGAGGAGGCAAAGGAACTCGGCACACCGCCCGGCAAGTTTACGGATTGGCGCGAATTCCCCGAGAGCCAGCTGCTCTTCTACGAAGGCCTGCACGGCTGCGTCGTCACCGACAAGGTCAACCTCGCAAAATATGCCGACCTGAAGATCGGCGTCGTGCCGGTGATCAACCTCGAATGGATCCAGAAGATCCACCGTGACCGCGCGACGCGCGGCTACACGACCGAGGACGTGATGGACGTGATCCTCAGGCGCATGCCCGATTACACGCGCTTCATTGTCCCGCAGTTCTCGCAGACCAACATCAACTTCCAGCGCGTGCCGATCGTCGACACGTCGAACCCGTTCATCGCGCGCTGGATACCGACGCCGGACGAGTCGATGCTGGTCATTCGCTTCGCCAATCCGCGCGGCATCGATTTCGCCTACCTGCTGTCGATGATCCACGACAGCTTCATGTCGCGGGCGAATTCCATCGTCGTGCCTGGCAACAAGCTCGACCTCGCCATGCAGCTGATCCTGACCCCGCTGATCCTGCAGCTGATCGAACGCAAGAACCGAGTCTCGTGAGGAGGATGTCGTGAGCCAAGCCGCCGTTAGAGAAGCCCCCCTCCCCGCCGTGTCGGAACGCGACATGGCCAACGCCATCCGCGCGCTGGCGATGGACGCGGTGCAGAAGGCGAACTCCGGCCACCCCGGCATGCCAATGGGCATGGCCGACGTCGCCACCGTGCTGTTCGGCCGCTTCATCAGGCTTGACCCGTCGCGGCCCGACTGGCCCGACCGCGACCGCTTCGTGCTGTCGGCCGGCCACGGCTCGATGCTGCAATATGCACTGCACCACCTGCTCGGCTACGAGGACATGCCGGTCGAGGAACTCAGGCGCTTCCGCCAGCTCGGCAACCGCACCGCCGGCCATCCCGAATACGGCCATGCGCTGGGCATCGAGACGACAACCGGCCCGCTCGGCCAGGGCATCGCCACCGCCGTCGGCATGGCGCTCGCGGAACGCATGCTGGCTTCCCGCTTCGGCGCCGAACTCGTCGACCACTACACCTATGTGATCGCTGGCGACGGCTGCCTGCAGGAAGGCCTCAGCCATGAGGCGATCGACCTGGCCGGGCACCTTCGCCTCGCCCGCCTGATCGTTTTCTGGGACGACAATTCCATTTCCATCGACGGACCGACCTCCATCTCGACGTCGATGGACCAGCCGGCGCGCTTCAGGGCCGCCGGCTGGCACGTCATCGAAGTCGACGGCCACGACATGGAAGCCGTCGCCACAGCGATCGAAGCTGCGCAGCGCTCGGACATGCCGTCGCTGATCGCTTGCAAGACCGTGATTGGCAAGGGCGCGCCCAACCTCGGCGGTTCGGAGAAGACGCATGGCGCGCCGCTCGGCGACGCCGAGATCGCCGCGACGCGCGAAAACATCGGCTGGCCGCACGCGCCTTTCGAGGTGCCGCGGGAGATCGCCTCGGCATGGCGCGAGGCGGCCGAGCGCGGCCACGCGGCACGGCGAGCCTGGGAGCAGCGGCTTTCCGTGTCGCCGCACCGCGACGCCTTCACCAGGGCGGTTGCCTCCGAGTTGCCTGCCTCGTTGTTCGAGGCGCTTGAAGCTTTCCGCAAGGAGCATGTCCAGAAGGCCACCAAGGTCGCCACCCGCAAGGCTTCCGAGATGGCGCTCGAGGTGATCAACGCCGCAACCGACCTGACCGTGGGCGGCTCGGCCGACCTGACGCACTCTAACCTGACTCTGACCAAGGACATGAAGCGTCTCGCGCCAGCCGACTTCGCCGGCAGCTATGTCCATTACGGTATCCGCGAGCACGGCATGGCGGCGGCGATGAACGGCCTGGCGCTGCATGGCGGCTTCATCCCCTACGGCGGCACGTTCCTCTGTTTCGCCGACTATGCGCGCGGCGCCATCAGGCTCTCCGCGCTTATGCGTCAGCGGGTCGTCTATGTGATGACGCATGACTCCATCGGTCTCGGCGAAGACGGCCCGACGCACCAGCCGATCGAGCATCTGGCGATGCTGCGCGCCACGCCCAACCTCAACGTCTTCCGCCCGGCCGACATCATCGAGACGGCGGAATGCTGGGAGCTTGCGCTGAAGAGCGAGGACCGGCCGAGCGTGCTGGTGCTCTCCAGGCAGAATCTGCCGATGCTGAGGCAAGCGCATACGCCGGAGAACCGCTCGGCGCGCGGCGCCTATGTGTTGCGGCAGGCAGACGGCCCGCGCGTCGCGACGCTGATCGCCACCGGCTCGGAGGTCGAGATCGCAATCGCCGCGTCCGACATCCTTCGCGAGCAGTACCAGATCGAAACGGCAGTCGTCTCGATGCCTTGCTGGGAGCTGTTCGAGGAGCAGGACGCCCACTACCAGCACGAGGTTCTCGGCTCCGCCCCACGCATCGCGGTGGAAGCGGCGGCCCGCCTCGGTTGGGATCGCTGGATCGGCGAGCGCGGCGCCTTCGTCGGCATGACCGGCTTCGGCG
>JAEYXI010000367.1 GCA_023428515.1 Pseudomonadota bacterium
CCCCTGCGAAGCGGGGGAGGGGGACCATGCGAAGCATGGTGGAGGGGGCGGCGCAATCATTGCCCAACCATCCCGCGGTTCAGCCGCTGCGAGATCGTCAGCGCAATCACGCTGACCGCCATGACGATCGTGGCGAGCGCGTTGATCTCCGGCGTGATGCCGAAGCGGATCATCGAATAGATCTGCATCGGCAGCGTGGTCGAGGCGCGGCCGGCACCTGCCGTGAAGAAGGCGATGATGAACTCGTCGACGGACAGCGTGAACGCGAGCAGCGCGCCGGCGATCACGGCCGGCAGAATGACCGGGATCGTCACACGTCGGAACGTGGTGAAGGTCGAGGCCCCAAGATCGGCCGACGCCTCGGTGATCGACCAGTCGAAGCTCTTCAGCCTTGCGCGCACCACCGCGCAGACGAAGGCGAGGTTGAACACGACATGCGCCAGCACGATCGTGTGCAGCCCCATGGTGACGTCGAGCATGGAGAAGAAGGAGAGCAGCGCCACCGCGAGCACGATGTCGGGAATGATCATCGGCGCGAAGACCAGCGCCTCCAGCACCGTGCCGCGCCGCTGCCGCATCTCGATGCCGATGGCGAGCAGCGTGCCGAGCAGCGTCGCGATGACTGTCGAGGCGACGGCGACGATCAGCGTGTTCAGCGCCGCCGACAGAATGTCCTTGTTGGAGACGAGCGAGACGTACCATTTGGTCGAGAAGCCCGACCACACGGTCGGCAGTCCGCCCTCGTTAAAGGAGAGCGCCACCAGCACGGCGATCGGCACGTAGAGGAAGGCGAAGACCAGCACGAGCACCGTCGTGCCGCTTCGCCGTGCCGCTGCGCTCCGCTCGGCCATCACGCGTCCTCTCTGACGGGTGCCGTGCGCGCCGAGGCGCGGTCTGATGCATAGGCCTGCACGAGAAGGAGCAGCATCATGATGGCGATCAGCGCCATCGAAAGTGCGGCGCCGAACGGCCAGTCGTTCGCGGTGAGGAACTGGTCGTAGACGAGGTTGCCGATCATCTGGAAACGCCCGCCGCCGAGCAGTGCCGGCGTGACGAAATTGCCGATCGACAGCACGAAGACGAACACCGCGCCGGCGGCGATGCCGGGCAGCGTCAGCGGCAGGACGATGCGGCGGAATGTGGTGAAGGCCGAGCCGCCGAGATCGCGCGACGCCTCGGCAAGCTCCGGGTTGAGCCGCGATAGCGGCGCATAGCAGGCGAGGATGACGAAGGGCAGATAGTTGTAGACCAGCCCCGCAATGACGGCGCCTTCCGTGTAGAGCATCGACGGCGGCTCGCCCTCATAGCCGAACCAGCGCAGCAGTTGCGTGACCAGCCCCTCGCGGTTCAGGAGCACGATCCACGCATAGGTGCGGATCAGGTAGTTCGACCAGAAAGGCAGCACGGCGAAGAACAGCAGCACAGGCTGCAGCGAGCGCCGGCACGACGCGATGGCATAGGCCGCCGCATATCCCAGAACCACGGCGATCGCCGTCGCGGTTCCGGCGATGCGCGCCGACCTCAGGAAGATGCCCGCATAGAGCGGGTCGAAGACCCTGGAAAAATTCTCCAGCGTGAAGGTGTAGTCGACGCCGCCATAGATGCCGCGCTGGAAGAAGGCGAGCGCCAGCACGAGGCCGCACGGCACCACCATCAGCCCGACGAGCCAGGCCAGCGCCGGCGCCATCAGGAAGCCGGGGCGGGTGCCAATAGCCGTCATCTCCCGCCCCCTTCCGGCTGCTTGAACGACGATGGCAGCTTACTGCGCCGCCTTGATCTCGCTGACGATGCGCGAATATTCCTTCTGCGCCTCGCCGACGTCGCGCAGCACCTCGTATTTGGTGAGCTCGGCGACCGGCATCGCCATATTCGGATAGGCCGCGGAGAGTTCGGCCGGCAGGCTGTCCATCGCCGCCTTGTTCGGCACCTTGTAGAGGATGTTCTCGGCCGCCCAGGCGTGGTTCTTGGTGTCGAGCATGAAGTTGATGAACTGGAAGGCGGCATCCTTGTTCTCGGAAGCCTTCATCACCACCATCGTGTCGACCCAGAGGTCGGACCCCTCCTTCGGGATCACGTATTTGATGTCCTTGTTGTCGGTGATGCCATAGTTGCACCAGCCGTCCCAGGCCTGCACCAGCAGCGCCTCGCCTGATACCAGCTTGGAATAGAAGGTCGTGTCGTCATAGGCGAGCAGCGTCTTCTTGGCGTCGATCAGCGTGTTCTTGACCTGCTCCATCTTGGCCGGATCGACCTCGTTGACGGAAAAACCGTCGGCGAGTTGGCCGGCGGCGAGCAGCCAGCGGTCGGTCGCCAGCATCGTCGTCTTGCCCTTGATGTCGTCGGCGGGCTTCAGGAGATCGTTCCAGGAGGCCGGCGCGGCCTTCACCAGGTCGGAGCGGTAGCAGAGGCCGGTCGTTCCCCAGGTGTAGGGCACGGAAAATGTGTTGCCGGGGTCGTAGGCCAGCGACGCCGCCTCCGGATAGAGGTTGGCGAGATTCGGCACTTTCGAAGCGTCGATCGTCTCGGTGAGGCCGAGCTTGTTCAGCACCTCGGCGAAGGGCGAGGAGACGAAGACCACGTCGTAGCCCTTGCCGCCCGAGGCGACGAGCTTGCCCATGATCTCCTCGTTGGTGGCGTGCTTGACCACCTCGCCGCTGTTGCCGGTCGCCGCCTTGAACGCGTCCATGGCGTCAGGCGCCATGTAGCCGTCCCAGTTGGAGATGACGAGGTTGGCTGCACTTGCCGTCGAGGCCAGCGCGGCGAGGCTGAAGCCCAGCAGGATCGCGCGTGCGCTCCGTGTCAGGCGGTCGTTCGTGATCTTCATGACAGACTCCCATTGTTCGCGACCTGGACGTCGCGGAATTCGGCGTTGCAGGCCTCGCTTGCGAGACCGACGAATATGTTCCCCGGCTTTCTGCCGTTTTGTTCAACTGTACTATTGCTGCAAAAAGAACGTCAATCCATAATCGAACTCCAAGCTTTGCTCAGTCACGAACCTCGGCGCATGCAGAAGACCCGCCCACGCTCAAACCATCTGGATCTCGCCCAGCGCATCCTGGAAGCCGTGCGCCGCGGCGGCTTCCATGCCGGCGACAGGCTGGCCGAGCAGCAGATCGCCTCGCTCTGCAACGTCTCCCGCACGCCGGTCCGCGCTGCCCTGCGCCTCCTGGTAAACCTAGGCGTCGTGCATTGGGAGAAGGACAGCGGCTACACGCTTGCGATCGACCCGGCCTCCACGATCGAGGCCGCCGCCGATCTGCCCAGCGCCGAGGAGGACAGGCTCGCCGAATCCATCCTGCGCGACCGCGCGGCGCGTCGCCTCGACGATACGGTGACCGCGAGCGGTCTGTCCCGGCGCTACTCGGTTGACCGACGCACGGTACTAAAATCGCTAAGAATACTA
Source organism: Pseudomonadota bacterium (assembly GCA_023428515.1). The sequence continues at coordinate 3,404 of JAEYXI010000367.1, forward strand.
GAGGGCGGCAGCTGGATCGAAAAGGCGCCCGGCCAGTCCTGGCTCTTCCGGGCCACCCATGAAGGCCCGGAAGCGCTCGCCGAAAGCTACGACTACCGCCTGATGCTCGAGCCCGCCGCGCTGCTCGCACCGAGCTTCCGGCTCGACGAGGCGCAGGCGAGCACGTTGCGTCTCGCCATGGAGGCGCAGCTCGCCTCGCCCGAACCCTCCTTCGACATCAGGGAGTTCCAGCGCCTCGACCTCGACTTCCACGGCCTGGTCGCGCGCGGCTCCTCCAACCGCTTCGTCGGCGAGGCGCTCATCGACCACATGAAGCTCCGCCGCCTGCCGGGCGCGCTCTCCGGCGTCAACGTCTTCCGGCTGAAACAGTCGACGCGCGAGCACCTGGCCATCCTCGACCAGCTCGAAGCAAAACAGTTCGAGGCGGCGGCCGACCTTATGCGGCTGCATCTCCGCCTGTCACGCAGCCAGCGGCCCCAGGCGGCAAGCCGCGGCGCGCCGGTCCTGCCCGCAGCCCCCGGCGACCGGAACGGCAGATGAGCCGCGCCTCTCCGATCATCGCGCTTTTCCCTGAAGCGAGTTTCGGCGCTGCGCTGAACTGCATCGGCATCGCGCAGGCGCTGCGCGAGCGCGGCGCCCGGCCGGTATTCATCTGCCACCCTGGTTTCACCGGCCTGTTTGCCGACTATGGTTTTCCCGAGCACCACCTGCCGGCGCCCGCTGCCGAGGGAAAGCCCGACACCTGGCAGGCCTTCGTTCGCCGCCACCTGCCCCACTTCAACCTGCCGCCGCTAGAGCAACTCGACACCTATGTCGGCCCGACCTGGGAGGCGATCGTCGACACCGCGGTCGGTGCCGAGACGGCGCTCCGCCAGTTGCTCGCGCGGCTGAAGCCCGACGCCGTCGTGCTCGACAATGTCGTCATGTTCCCGGCGCTCGCCACGTCAGGCATCCCCTGGGTGCGCATGATTTCCTGCGCCGAGACGGAGATGCCCGATCCAGACGTGCCGCCCTATCTCTCCGGCCTCGCCGCCGACGATCCATCGCGGCCGCTCTTCGAAAAGCGCTATCTCGAAGCGGTCACGCCGGCGCATGAACGCTTCAGCCGTTTTCGCGCCGCGGCCGGGCTGCCCGCGCTGCCGCCCGGCATTTTCCTGGAAACGTCGCCCTGGCTCAATCTTCTGCTGACGCCAGACATCGTCCAGCGCGACCGGGCTGAACCGCTCGACCCGCAAAAGTTCGTCTATCTCGAGGGCTGCGTCCGCAGCGAAGGGCCTTTCGACCTGCCCGATTTCCCGCGCAATGAAGGCCCGCTCGTCTATCTCGGCTTCGGCAGCCTCGGCGCCGCCGACACCGATCTCATAGAGCGCATGATTGCCGTCTTCGCTTCTTTTCCCGCGCGCTTCATCGTCAATGTCGGCGGTTTTCGCGAGGCCTATCGCGCCGTGCCCGACAATGTCTATCTCGACGCCTGGTTTCCGCAGCCCTCGGTCGTCGCGCAATGCGACCTTTTCATCCACCACGGCGGCAACAACAGCTTTTGCGAGGCGCTCTATTTCGGCGTGCCGTCGCTCATCATGCCTTACTGCTGGGACGCCCACGACAATGCTGAGCGCGCCGTCGAGACTGGCGTGGGCTCGCGCCTCGATCGCGCCGCCTGGACCCCGGACGAACTCGCCTCGGCAATCGCCTCTCTGCTCGGCGACAAACCGATGCGCAGGCGCCTCACCGCCAACGCCGTGACCATGGCCGCAAACCCCGGCACCGCCCGCGCTGCCGATGCAGTAATCGATTTGCTCAGAAAATAGCCTCGCCGAAAATTCATCTCGTGAAGCGTGCTGTCGTAGCGTCGTGCCTCTGTTGCATTGCGGCATTTATGCTAGGATCGCTTTGGATGGACTGGAGGCAAGCATGACCGACGACCGGCAACATCGTATCCGTCAACGTGCGCACGCCATTTGGGAAAGCCACGGCCGCCCGCATGGCCACGATCGCGATCACTGGGATCAGGCCACGCGAGAAGTCGACGCTGAGGACGCCGCGGCGAAGAAGAAACCCGCCCGCGCTGCAGCCGCGGCCAAACCCAAGGCAGCCGCCAAGCCGAAAGCTGCTCCCAAGGCCCTGGCTGCGAAAAAGCCAGCCGCGAAAGCCAAGGCGAAGTAACCAGCTTCCGGATTGATCGTATCCCGCGAGGAGAGCCGCCCGGCGTTCCCAGACGCATGGCAGCCGTAGGGCGCGCCTAGAGCTTCAGCGGTATCGCCGCCTTGAAGAAATCCGCCCAGGGATCGGGCCGCTTCAGCGCATCCTCCAGCGCCTTCGAGCCGATTGAAAAGTCGGCCGGGCCGATGCCGTCCTTCACCATCTCGAACGTCACCGGCACCGCGACCGTCGCTTTCGGCTTGCCGCGTGACGACCATGGCGCCACCGCCGTCGAGCCGCGCCCGTTGCGCAGATAGTCCACGAAGATGCGGCCCTTGCGCGCCTTCTTGGACAGCACCGAAGTGTAGCGGTCCGGCGCCGCCTGCTCCATGGCGCGGGCGAAATCGTGCGAAAACGTCTTCACCTTGTCCCAGCCCGCTTTGGGCTTCAGCGGCACGACGACATGAAAACCCTTGCCGCCCGACGTCTTGACAAAACTCGGCAGGCCGAGCGCGTCGAGCCGCTCCTTCACGTCGAGCGTCGCCGCCCTGACGTCCTCGACATCGAGCCCTTCGTCCGGATCGAGGTCGAAGATGATCTGGTCGGGTTTCTCGATCGCGTCGAGCGTCGAGCCCCAGACATGCACCTCGACCACGCTGAACTGCACCAGCGCCGCCAGCCCGTCGAAATCGCGGATCGACAGCAGCTCCTCGCCGTCCTCCGGATCGCTCGTGCGGATGATCGCCTCGTGCATCCCTTTCGACGCATGCTTCTGGAAGAAGCGCTGCCCGTCGACGCCATCCGGCGCGCGCACCAGGCTGAGCGGCCGGTTGACGACGAACGGCTCGATGCGCGGCCACATTTTTTCGTAATGGCCGAGCAGGTCCTCCTTGCTGATCCCGGCCTCCGGCCACAGCAGCTTCTCGGGACTGGTGAGCGTCACGGACATGGTGCCGGGCTTCCTCCGGGCAGGCTTGGCGGCGCGGGATTTGCTCGCCTTCTTCGCCTCGCCTGCATCTTTGGCCAGAACGCCAGTTTCGGCAACGACTTCCCTGGCCGGCTTGTCCTCGCGCAGCCCCTGGAACGACGCCTGGCGCAAGATCCCGTCGCTGGTCCAGCTGCGGAACTCGATCTCGGCGACCAGTTCCGGCCGCGCCCACACCACCTTCCGGTCCTTCGCCTCCGGCCCACTGATCGCAGGCGTCTTCGTCCTGATGCGGTCGAGCCGCTTCTTCAGATCATTGGTGACGACGCCCGAG
>JAEYXI010000512.1 GCA_023428515.1 Pseudomonadota bacterium
CACCGCCTCGCCGAGCCCGCGCTCTTCGTGCCAGGCGGCATCGTACCATTGCTCGAAAACGCCAACGTCGATGCCGACATCCTCGAGCACCTTGCCCACCAGCGGCGAGAAATAACTCGGCGTCTGCAGCGACTGCGAGCCGCCATAGCCGAGGATCGTCTTGCCGTTCGACGCCTTGAATTCGTTGCGGCGTGCGTGGCCGCCGAAATCGTCATTGTTCTCGATGATCAGGATCTTCGCCTGCTCTCCGAGCTGCTGGCGATAGAGCAGCGCAGCGGCGAGCCCCGATATGCCCCCGCCTACCACGACGAGATCGTAGCTCTCGCCGGTGGCCTCGACTGCCGGCGCCTTGTCCCAGAAGGCGCCGTCGCGGATCGAGTGCATGAGGTTCATCGCGGCCTCGCTGTGGCCGCGAAGTCCGGCAAGCGCCGGTGGATTGGCTTCGGTCGCGGCGGCGAAGGCGCCATGGTCGAAGCCGGCTGCGAGCCCGGCCGCGCCCGCCACTCCCAAAGCAACGCCGTTCAGGAAATCGCGGCGCGTGATCGGGCAATCCATGCCCAGCTCGCGGTCACGGGACTTGTCCTGCATGACATCCCCTCCAACGATGTAAGATGCGTGCCGGCCCGCCTGACCGGCACCGAGTGCAGGTTAATCGAAGGGGGAGAGCGAGCTCAACATGCTTTTTGGAGCAGGCGGACGAATGTATTTCTCGATCAGTTCCTCGACATGCGCATTGCGGGCGCGGGCGCTGTCGGCGCCCATCACCACGACGATCAGCCGCCGCGAGCCTCGCGAGACCGACGTCACGATATTGTAGCCCGACGCCCTGATGTAGCCGGTCTTGATGCCGTCGACGCCCTCGACCCTGCCGAGCATGTCGTTGTGGCCGCGTATCGTGCGCCCGCGATAGGCGAAGTCACGCTCGGAGAAATAGTGGAAGTGCTGCGGGAAGCGCGACTTCAGCGCCATGCCCAGGATCGCCATGTCGCGCGCGGTCGTGTGCTGGTCCGGATCGGGCAGGCCGGACGCGTTGCGGAACACCGTGCCGGTCATGCCGAGCTGGCGCGCCTTGGCCGTCATCTGCTGCGCGAACTGCTCCTCGGTGCCGCCGAGATATTCGGCGACTGCGACCGCGCAGTCGTTGCCGGACTTGACGGCCAGCGCCAGGATGGCGCTTTCGACGTCGATCGACTGGCCCGGCCTGATGCCGATCTTGGACGGCGGCTGGCGGGCTGCGAAAGACGATACCGGCAACTCCGTGGTCTTCGACACGCGGCCTTGCTCCAACGCCTCGAACAGCAAATAGAGCGTCATCATCTTGGTCAGCGAGGCCGGATAACGCGAAGCCGTGGCGTTCGACTGGTAGAGGGTTGCGCCGCTCGATGCATTGATGACCAGCGCGGAATATTTCGTCGGCGGGCCTGGCGGCGTAACGATGTCGAGCGCCACTTCGTTCGTCGCACAGCCGGCGGCCAGCACGAGCACGGCGCACAGGGCCAGTCCCCTGCGGAGCAGGCCAGCCCAGCCGGCGGGGACCGGTGCGGCCGCTGCATATGCGTCGTTCATTTCATACCCGATGGCGACATGATGCATACCGGACTAGCCTATGGCGAAAGCCGTTGCCATTCCCTTTCTGCAACAGCCGGCGCAAAATCGCATAATGGCGGCTGCCGACACGTCCAAATCCCTTGGCAGGAAGGCGCGACCGGTCCGATCGCACACACAGACGCGCCAACCCCCGCACGTCGGCCTCTGATGCTGTCGAAAGGCTGAACCCAGTCGCTAAAATGCAACTTGTCCAAAGCAATCCATTTTAAAGGGCCAAGTGCTAGGAATCCCGCAGAACCGGGAATTTTGTGCATGCCCGCAGTCAACAATCCCAACCGCAGCCCGGTCTTCCGGCTGATCACGATCGCCAGTTCGGGGCTCGGCAGCTTCATCCTCGGGCTGTGGGGATTGAAATTCGGCTTCGGCGACGGCGTCGCCGGCCTGCCCGCCGAGGTGGTGGGCGCGGTGATCGCGGCGCTCTGCGCGCTGGCGGCCGGAGGCGCCGCGATATCCTTCTTCGCCGGCGTCGACGAGTCGGTGGACTATGTCGTCAAGGAGACGCATTTCGACAAGCTGACCGGCCTGCTCTCGCGGCCGGCGATGATCGGCAGGATCGCGGAGGCCGCGCAGTCCACCACGGTAACTGGCGAGCCGGTCTTCCTGATCGACATCGACATCGCCCGCTTCAAGCAGATCAATGAAGCGATCGGCTTCACCAAGGGCGACGAGCTCGTCCGGGCCTTCGCCAAGCGGCTCAAGGCGGTACTTCCCGACAATGTCGTCATCGGCCGGATCGGCGCCGGCGAGTTCGCGATCCTCTATCCGGACGTATATTTCAACATGTCGATGGACGTCATCGCGGAGCGGCTGATCGCCGAGCTGATGGAGCCCTACGACCTGATGGCGCACCAGCAGTCGGTCAATGTATCGATAGGCATCGTCGCCATGCCGAAGGACGGCGTCGACCCGGTGCTGCTTCTGAGGCGCTCCAACCTGGCGCTGCAGAACGCTCGCGCCGCCGGCATCGGCAACTGGGCGGTGTTCCACCCCGAGATCGGCAAGGTCGCGGACTACCGGCAGTGGATCGAGGCCGAGCTCAACCTCGCCTTCGAACGCGGCGATTTCGACCTGCATTACCAGCCGCAGATCAATCTCATGAAGGGCCGGACCGGCGGCTACGAGGCGCTGATCCGCTGGAGGCATCCCGAACGCGGCATGATCCCGCCGATGGAGTTCATTCCGATCGCCGAGGAGACCGGCATGATCGGGCCGATCGGCGAATGGGTGCTGCGCAAGGCCTGCAGCGACGCCAAGCACCTGCCCGAGGACTGCTTCGTCGCGGTGAACATCTCGACCGTCCAGTTCATGACCAAGGACTTCGTCGGCCTTGTCGGCGACGTGATCCGCGAGACCGGCATCAAGCCGGAACGGCTGGAACTGGAGATCACCGAGACCGCGATGACGCAGGATCGCGAGCGCGTGGCAGCCATGCTGAAGCAGCTGACCGAGATGGGCATCACGGTGGCCGTCGACGATTTCGGCACGGGCTACTCGAACCTCAGCTACCTGATCGACTTCTCCTTCCACAAGCTGAAGATCGACCGCTCCTTCGTCAGCCGCATCGATACCGACCAGAATTCGGGCGCGGTCGTCTCGACCATCGTCGGCCTGTCGCGGGCGCTCGGCGTGCACGCGATCGCGGAGGGCGTCGAGACGGAAAGCCAGGCGACCCTGCTGCGCGCCGCCGGCTGCGAAGTGTTCCAGGGTTTTCTCTATGGCCGTCCGGCGCCGCTCAAGCCCGAGACCGACGCGCTACGCCTTGCGGCCTCTGGCGGTGCAGGGCGCCTGCACTAGGGACTCCCGAAGGGAAACTGGCCCCCCATCCCGGATTGCTCTCGCTCCCCGCGCTTCAGCTAAAATTGCTGCATCGCACGCTTCTGCCATTGCGCGTCCTGAACGTTGGTATATAAATTTTCATAACATGAAAAACGCGGCATGGCCGCGAACGACGCGCCGCAAAGGCGCGCGAGGGGAATGGGTGCAGCAGTTCGTACAATGGGAGCACAGCATGAACGTCAAGTTTCTGGGAATGGGTGCCGTCGCATTGGCGGCCGTGGGTTTATGGTCGTCCGCGTCTCAGGCGCAGGCGCCTGAATCGAGCGACCCGATCAAGATCGCGCTGTTCGACTGGACCAGCGTCAACCTCAACGCAAAAATCATGGGCGGCATACTCGAGAAGCTCGGCTACACCGTCGAATATCCGACTGCCGACTATCTCTCGAGCCTGACCACCGGCCTCACCAATGGCGACCTGACGCTGGGCATGGAATTCTGGCAGACGACCGCCGGCGAGGCGATGGTGGCGTCGGACGCGACCGGCCAGACCGAGAATCTCGGCCCGCTCGGCCCGCAGGCCAAGGAAGAGTGGTGGTATCCGGAATACATGAAGGAGAAGTGCCCCGGCCTGCCCAACTGGGAAGCGCTGAAGGACCCGAAATGCGCCGAGGCCTTCTCGACGCCCGAGACCGCGCCGAACGGCCGCTATCTCGGCGGGCCGGTGACCTGGGAAGGCTTTGACGACGAGCGCGTCGTCTCGCTCGGCCTGCCCTTCACCGTCATCCACGCCGGCACCGACGCGGCGATGTTCGCCGAGCTCGATTCCGCCTACCAGCGCAAGGCGCCGATCATGCTGTGGATCTATTCGCCGCATTGGGCGCCCGCCAAGTACAAGGGCGAATGGGTCGATTTCCCTGCCTACACGAAGGAATGCTACGAGGACCCGGCCTGGGGCTCGAACACCGGCGCCGCCTATGACTGCGGCAAGCCGACCGGCGAGATCTTCAAATATGCCTGGAACGGCATGAAGGACAAATGGCCGGTCGCCTACAAGGTGGCGAAGAACTACAAGATCGACACCGACGTGCTGAACGCGCTGAGCGGTCAGGTCGACCTCGACGGCAAGACGCCCGAGGACGTCGCCGCCGCATGGATCGCCGAGAACGAGGCGACCTGGAAAGCCTGGGCCGAGTAGGCGTTTCCGCAAGACATGATCCCGAACCGCAGGACCGCGTCAGCGAAAAGTGCGAAGCGGTTTTCGGGATCATGTTCAAACAAATCGGCAGATCGGGATGACGCTTCGAGAAGGTCGTCCCGATCTGGACAGGCGGCTTCGTTCCTGTGACGATCGGGGCTGCCACCACAAGGCGGGATTGCTGAAGGGCTGCGCATGACCATCGCTTCGCAGGATACTCCTGCCGTCGCGGGCAAGAAGACGGATTCGCGTCCGGTCAAGCTCGCCTGCCGCAATGTCTGGAAACTGTTCGGCGCCGGCGCCACAGACTTCATCCGGCGCCGCGACGGGAAGGCCAGCCCGGCGGAGCTTGTCGAGGCGGGGCTGGTGGGCGCCGCCCGGTCGATCGATCTCGAGATCCGCCAGGGCGAGATCTTCATCATCATGGGCCTATCGGGCTCCGGCAAATCGACGCTGGTGCGCTGCATGTCGAGGCTGGTCGAGCCGACCTATGGAAAGGTCGAGTTCGAGGGCAAGGACCTGCTGTCGATCTCCGACGCCGAACTGATCGAGCTGCGCCGCCACCGCATGGGCATGGTGTTCCAGAATTTTGCGCTTCTGCCGCATCTCAACGTGCTGGAGAACATCGCCTTCCCGCTGTCGATCCAGGGCGTCGACCGCGCCAAGCGCGAGGCGCGCGCGAGAGAAGTCATCGAACTGGTCGGCCTGCGCGGCCGCGAGCATTTCTATCCGCGCGAGCTCTCCGGCGGCCAGCAGCAGCGCGTCGGCATCGCGCGCAGCCTGGCGACCAAGCCGGAGATATGGTTCCTCGACGAGCCCTTCTCGGCGCTCGACCCGCTGATCCGCCGCGAGCTGCAGGACGAGCTGATGCGGCTGCAGGCGGTGCTGAAGAAGACGATCGTCTTCATCACCCACGATTTCGACGAGGCGATCCGCCTGGCCGACCGCATCGCCATCATGAAGGACGGCGAGGTCATCCAGATCGGCACGCCGGAGGAGCTGGTGGTGAAGCCGGCGACCGATTACGTCGCCGAATTCACCCGCGACGTGCAGCGCGCCAAGGTGATCTCCGCGAGGAGCATCATGCGGCCGGCGGGCAAGGCGCAGCATGCCGGCACGGTCTCGCCGGACGCCAGGGTGGCGAGCTTCTCGGCCGAGATCATCGCGGCGAAGAAGCCATTCGCGGTCGCCAATGGCGACGGCAAGACGATCGGCGAGATCACACCCGAGGCGGTGATCGACCTGTTAGCCGGGATCGATCGCCGAGGAGCAACGGCGTGACGATCGCGGCCGACGCCGGAGCCGTCAGGGCGCGGCCGGTCCACGTCTGGCTCGTCATCTGGGCGGCGGCGCTGGCGATCGTCCTTGCGGTCTTCCTCGCCCGCGCCTTCGTGCCCTGGGCGGTGAACTATCCGGCCTGGGCGGTGGTGCCGATCGATGACTGGATCGGCGCCATCATGACCTGGATCAAGGTCAATCTGAGCTGGCTGACGCGCTCCATCACCGCCGTGCTCGGCGTACCGCTGAATTTCGCGCTCGACCTGCTCGCCAAGAACTTCAAGATCGGCACCGGCGCCGAGGCCTTCACGCTGCCGCGCCTCTCCTGGGTCGGCATCGTTGCGGCCGCCTTCCTTGCCGGCCGCGCCTTCGGCGGCACGCGCCTCGGCCTGCTTTCCGGCGGCCTCTTCCTTTACATCGCGCTGTTCGGCAAGTGGACGAGCGCCATGCTGACGCTCGGCCTGATCGCCATCGCGGTTCCCTTCTGCATCGCCACCGGCCTGTTCCTCGGCATATGGGCGTGGAAGCGGCCGTGGGTAGAAAAATATCTCGTCTCGCCCGCGCTCGACCTGATGCAGACGATCCCGACCTTCGCCTACCTGATCCCGATGCTGCTTCTCTTCGGCAACAGTCCGGTTTCGGCGATGATCGCGACCGCCATCTTCGCGACGCCGCCGATGGTGCGCGCCACGATGCTCGGCCTCTCCCGCGTGCCGACGGAGATCAGCGAATTCGGCGAGATGGCCGGCTGCACCAGCAGGCAGAAACTCTGGCGCGTGCTGCTGCCCTCGGCGCGGCCGACGCTGATGGTCGGCGTCAACCAGGTGATCATGCTGGCGCTCAACATGGTGATCATCGCCTCGATGATCGGCGCCGGCGGGCTCGGCTACGACGTGCTGCTTGCGCTGCGCGCACTCAAGGTCGGCGAGGCGATGGAAGCGGGCCTGGCGATCGTCGCGCTCGCCATCGCGCTGGACAGGCTGAGCCAAGCCGCGGCGCGGCGGCAGTCGGAATATCACGGCGAAATCACCGAGGGGCAGAGCTTCTGGGTGCGTTATCCAAACCTCACCTTGGCCATTCTGTTGCTCGCCGGCACGACCCTGCTCAGCCTGGCCGTCCCCTTCTTCGCCGACGTGCCGAAGGCGATCACCTTCACGACGGCACCCGCCTGGCGCGCAGCCATCAACTTCATCACCGTGAACTTCTTCGACGTCATCGAGGCGTTCCGCGTCTTCCTGATCCTCTACGTCCTCAATCCCGTACGCGCCTTCTTCGAGGGCTTCCCCTGGCTTGGAGCGGTATTCCTGCTCGGCCTCGCCGGCTGGCAGCTCGGCGGCGCAAGGCTCGCAGCGCTGGTCGCCGCACTGACCGCCTTCTGCGCCGTGACGGGCCTGTGGGAAAAGACGATGGCGACGGTCTATCTCACCGGCATCTCCGTCGTGATCGCCTGCCTGATCGGCATCCCGCTCGGGCTGGCGGCGTCGCGCAGCGACCGTTTCGAGAAGATCATCACGCCTGTCATCGACACGCTGCAGGTGCTGCCGTCCTTCTGCTTCATCATTCCGGTGGTGATGCTTTTTCGCGTTGGCGACGTCACGGCGATGATCGCCACCGTCGCCTTCGCTGTGGTGCCGGCGATCCGCTACACCAATCACGGCCTGCGTCAGGTCTCGCCGCATCTCATCGAGGCCGCGGTCGTCTCGGGTTGCACGAAGAGGCAGACATTCTGGAAGGTGCAGCTGCCGCTGGCGCTGCCGGAGATCATGCTCGGCATCAACCAGACGATCCTGATGGCGCTCGCCATGATCATCATCTGCGCGATGATCGGCACACGCGACCTCGGCCAGGAAGTGTTCATCGCGCTCTCCAAGGCCGATTCCGGACGCGGCATCGTCGCCGGCCTCGCCATCGCCTTCATCGGCATCATCGCCGACCGCCTGTTCAACGCCTGGAGCGCGAGGGCGCGGGCGAAGCTGGGCTAAGCGGTTCATCGTAGAGCCGCGCTGCGCGGCATGATAACCAACCTCCCGGGAATATTTTCAGGGAGGGAACGACATGACCGCAACACCGACCGTCGAAGCGCTGCTCGCCGAATGGATCGCGGCCTTCAACGCCCACGACCTCGACCGCCACATGAAGCTCTACACCGAGGACGCAATCCTGTTCGGCTCGGTCGACGAGCTTCAGAAGGGGCGGGAAAAGATCCGGGGCTATTTCGGCGGGCGTCCTGCCGGCGTGCGCGTGAAATCGTATCCGATGCCGGAGGTGCGCGAGGTGGCGCCTGATGTTGCGATTACCGGCGGCCATGTCGATTTCGCCAATGACGACCAGCCCATGCCCTACCGCGTGACCTGGGTGCTGGTGAAGAAGGGCGGTAACTGGCGCATCGCCCAGCACCACGGCTCGCCAAGGTTCGGGAAGTAGGCGCCTCCCTCCCCCTTGAGG
>JAEYXI010000568.1 GCA_023428515.1 Pseudomonadota bacterium
TCACGCACGAGCACCAGGACCACTTCCACCCGGAGACCCTTGCGGCGATCATCGGCCCCGACACCAGGCTGGTGGTGAACCCGGCCGTCCTGGAGAAGCTGCCGGCCGACCTCAAGGCGAAGGCGACGGCTATCGCCAATGGGGAGACGACGTCGGTCGGCGCCGTCGAGATCGAGGCCATCCCCGCCTACAACACCATCGAGGACCGCAAGAAGTACCATCCGCAGGGTCGCGACAACGGCTATGTGCTGACCATCGACGGCAGCCGCGTCTACATTGCCGGCGACACCGAGGACATTCCCGAGATGCGTGCCTTGAAGGACATCGACATTGCCTTCGTGCCGATGAACCTGCCCTTCACGATGGACGTCGACCAGGCGAGCTCGGCGGTGGCGGAGTTCAAGCCTGCCGTCGTCTATCCCTACCACTACAAGGGCAGCGACCCGCAGGCCTTCGCAACGAAAGTGACGGCCGCGGCGCCAGACACCAAGGTGGTGCAGGGACCCTGGTACGGCTGAACGCTAGTCTTTTTTGGCCCTGAGGGCGGTGGAGGACAGCGTCGAGCGCGGGCCGTGGATGAAGGTCCAGGCCGGCGCTTTCATGTGCGCGAGCTTTCGCGACTGCGCCTCGTCGACGCGCGCGTAGTCGAAGGTCTTGGCCACGACCGAGGAGAGAAAGGAAAGCGTCGAGCCCGGCCGGTCGATGACGGCGATCGGGAAAGTCATGACGATCTGGCGCCAGCGCTGCCAGCGGTGGAAGTCGCGCAGGCTGTCGGCCCCCATGACCCAGACGAAGTCGACGCCCGGGTTCCTCGCGCGCACCAGCGCCAGCGTGTCGGCGGTGTAGCGCACCTTGTGCGCGGCCTCGAAGGCGGTGACCTTGATGCGCGGATTCTGTGCGACCTGTTCGGAAAGCCGCAATCGCTCCGCCAACGGCGCCAGTTCTCGGCTCGACTTCAGCGGATTGCCGGGGGTGACGATCCACCAGAGCTGATCCAGCGCCAGCCGTCGCATCGCGATCTCGGCGACCAGCGCGTGGCCGGCATGCGGGGGATTGAAAGAACCGCCGAACAAGCCGACCTGCATGCCCTTTTCGACATGCGGCATACGCAGGTAGTGCGCGGGAACCGACTGCACCGGCACTTCAGGAAATGCGAGCAGGGCAGGTCACGGGCGCACCTGCCCGGTACCGCGCACGCGGTATTTGAACGAGGTGAGCTGCTCGACGCCGACCGGTCCACGGGCATGCATCTTGCCGGTGGCGATGCCGATCTCCGCCCCCATGCCGAACTCTCCTCCATCGGCAAATTGCGTCGAGGCGTTGTGGAGAAGAATGGCCGAGTCGATCTCGTTGAAGAAACGTTCGACCGCCGATTTATCCTCGGCGACGATACCTTCGGTATGATGTGACGAAAAAGTCTCGATGTGCTCTATCGCTTCGCCGATGCCGTCGACCAGCTTCACGGTGATGATCGCGTCCAAATACTCGGTGGTCCAGTCCTCATCGGTCGCCGGTTTCGTCTTCGGGAAGACGGCCATAACCTCTTCCGTACCACGTATCTCGCAACCGGCCTTGTCGAGCGCCTCGATGATCGGCACGAGGTAGGTCTTGGCCACCGAACGGTCGACGAGCAGCGTCTCGGCCGCGCCGCAGATGCCGGTACGGCGCATCTTGGCGTTGACGGCGATCTCCACCGCCATGTCGAGCGTGGCAGAGCGGTCGATGTAGAGATGACAGATGCCTTCCAGATGCGCGAAGACGGGAACGCGCGCCTCTTTCTGCACTCGAGCGACGAGGCTCTTGCCGCCCCGCGGCACGATGACGTCGAGATTGCCTTCGAGGCCCGCAAGCATCTCGCCGACAGCGGCGCGGTCCGCCACCGGCACGAGCTGGATCGCGTCCTCGGGCAGGCCCGCCGCCTTCAGCCCTTCAACGAGGCAGGCGTGGATGGCGGAAGACGAATTCAGCGAATCCGAACCGCCGCGCAGGATGACAGGATTGCCGGCCTTGAGGCAGAGCGCGCCGGCGTCGGCCGTCACGTTGGGGCGGCTTTCGTAGATGACGCCGATGACGCCGAGCGGCGTGCGCACGCGCTCGATGTGCAGGCCGTTCGGCCGGTCCCATTCGGCGATGACTTCGCCGACCGGATCTTTCAGCGCGGCGATCTCGCGGATGCCCTCTGCCATCGCCTCGATGCGCGCAGGCGTTAGCGTGAGCCGGTCCATGAAAGACGGCGCCAGGTCCGATTCTTCGCCATTGGCGATGTCGACGGCATTGGCGTCGAGGATCGCCCTTTCGTTGCGCAGGATAGCGTCGGCCATGGCGATCAAGGCCGCGTTCTTGCTTTCGGTCGAGGCGACAGCAAGCGGTCGCGAGGCGGCGCGCGCCCTGCGGCCGATTTCAGCCATCAGGGCGGCGGTGTCCTTGGCGGATTGTTCATGCGTCTTCAGCATGGCTCATCCTTTCGCTTCCTCGCTCACCTCTTCACGAGCCTCCTCGGTGGCGCGGCTCATGACGAGGTCGTCGCGATGGACCATCGCCGAGCGGGCCTGATAACCGAGCACGGCGTCGATCTCGGTGGTCTTCAGCCCGGCGATCCTTACGGCATCCGCCGCGTCATAGGCAACAAGGCCGCGGGCCACTTCAAGGCCCTCCGGCGACAGCACCGCCACCGTGTCGCCGCGGGAAAAACTGCCGCTGACGAGCTTTACGCCCGCCGGCAGCAGCGATTTGCCCGACATCAGCGCACGCACCGCGCCGGCATCGACCGTCAGCCGGCCCGCCGGCTCCAACTGGCCGGCGATCCAGCTCTTGTAGCCTTTCACCGGCGTGCGGCTCGGCTTGAACAGCGTGAAACGCTCGCCGCGCTCGACCGCCGTCAGCGGGTTCTGCCTGGCGCCGGATGTGATGATCATCGCCGTGCCGGCAGTGGTGGCGATCTTGCCGGCATCGAGTTTTGTCCGCATGCCGCCGCGCGAAAGCTCGGAGGCGGCGGCGCCCGCCATCGCCTCGATCTCCGGCGTGATGCGCTCCACCACCGGCAGGAACTTTGCCCCCGGGTCGAGCGCCGGCGGCGCGGTGTAGAGCCCATCGATGTCGGAGAGCAGCACCAGCAGGTCGCCGCCCATCATGGTCGCCACGCGCGCCGCCAGCCGGTCATTGTCGCCGTAACGGATCTCGGAAGTCGCGACCGTGTCATTCTCGTTGATGATCGGCACCGCACCCATCTTGAGCAGCGTACTGATGGTGGCGCGCGCGTTGAGGTAGCGGCGGCGCTCCTCGGTGTCGCCCAGCGTGAGCAGGATCTGGCCGGACTTCAGTCCCTTGCGGCCGAGCTCCTCTGACCAGGCGCCGGCGAGCGCGATCTGGCCGACTGCCGCAGCGGCCTGGCTTTCCTCCAGTTTCAGCGCGCGGCGGCTAAGACCGAGGATCGTGCGGCCAAGCGCGATGGCGCCCGACGACACGACAAGCACTTCCGTGCCGCTTTCGACAAGCGAGGCGACGTCGTCGACCAGCGACGCCAGCCATTCCCGCTTCAGTCCGGTCTGGCGGTCGACCAGCAGCGCCGAGCCGATCTTGACGGTGATGCGCCTGTATTTGCGCAGCGAATTGCCGCTCATGACCGCACCTGCTCGTCGGCCTGCGCCCCGCCTTCTCGCGCGGCCTCGATCTCCGCGATCAGTCCGCGCAGGATCGTTTCGATGCCCTCGCCGGTGACGGCCGACAGAACGATCGGGGCACGGCCGGCAGCGCGTTTCAGCGATGCGACCTTCTTCTTGCGCTGGTCGGCGTCGAGCGTGTCGGATTGGCTGAGCGCGACGATCTCCGGTTTCTCGGCAAGTCCATGACCATAGGCTTCGAGTTCGCGGCGCACGGTCTTGTACGCCTTGCCGGGACTTTCCTCCTGCGCCGAAACGAGATGAAGCAGCACGCGCGTGCGCTCGACATGGCCGAGAAAACGGTCGCCGATGCCGACGCCCTCATGCGCTCCCTCGATGAGACCAGGAATGTCGGCAAGCACGAACTCGCGGCCGTCGATGCGGGCGACGCCAAGGCCGGGATGCAGCGTGGTGAAGGGATAGTCGGCGATCTTGGGCTTTGCTGCGGTGACGGCTGCAAGGAAGGTGGATTTCCCCGCATTCGGCAGGCCGACGAGACCGGCGTCGGCGATCAGCTTCAGCCTGAGCCAGATCGACTTCTCCTCGCCCGGCTGGCCGGGATTGGCGCGGCGCGGAGCCTGGTTGATCGAGGTCTTGAAGCGCTGGTTGCCGAAGCCGCCATTGCCGCCAGCCGCCAGCCGGTAGCGCTGGCCGACCTCGGTCAGGTCGCAGATCAGCGTCTCGTTGTCGTCCTCGTAGACCTGTGTTCCTTCAGGCACCTTCAGCGTGACGTCGGCGCCCCTGGCGCCGGTCATGTTGCGGCCCATGCCGTGCACACCGGTCTTGGCCTTGAAATGCTGCTGGTAGCGGTAGTCGATCAGCGTGTTCAGCCCTTCGACCGCTTCGACCCATACGTCGCCGCCGCGACCGCCGTCGCCGCCGTCAGGTCCGCCGAACTCGATGAATTTCTCGCGGCGGAATGACACCGCGCCGGCGCCGCCGTCGCCGGAGCGGATGTGGACTTTGGCCTGGTCGAGGAATTTCATGCGACCGACACCGTTCTGCTGCTATTCAACGTCGCGGCATCGTCTATCGCAAAGAACCGGCCAGCGCGAGTGCCGGCCATGCGAATGATGCGGCTAAGGAAATTGGAGGCCCGATGAAGCTCGTTACCTACAACACCCAATATGGCGTCGGCCGCGACGAAAAATTCGACCTCGGTCGCATCGCCAGGGAAGTCGAAGGAGCCGACATCATCGCGCTGCAGGAGGTGACCCGCAATTTCGCCAGGAACGGCGGCGTCGACATGATCGACGGGCTTGCCGCGCTGTTGCCCGGGTATTTCACGGCTTTCGGCCCGGCGATGGATCTCGACTTCGGCGCCACCGATGGCGCGGGCCGCCCGCTCAACAAGCGCTTCCAGTTCGGCAACATGGTGTTGTCGCGCTTCCCGATCGTCGCTTCGCGCAATCTGCTCCTGCCGCGCACTCTGCGTTTCTCCCGCGGCAACCTGCAGCGCAGCGCTCTTGAGGCGCTGATCATCGCGCCATCCGGGCCGATCAGGGTCTATTCCGTGCATCTCGATCACATTGCAGCCACCGAGCGCGCCCTGCAGATCGCCCATCTCAAGGAGCGCGCCTTCGCCTATCCAGCCGAGGGCGGCGCGATCAGCGGTGCGGCCGAATACGGGTTCCCCGAGCCGCCGCGCCCGGAGGCTTTCGTCCTGATGGGCGATTTCAACATGGATCGCTTCTCGCCCGAATATGCGCTGATGGTCGGCGAGCAGGACGACTCTTCGCGAGCGGCCGGTAGCGACCCTATCGACGTTTATTCTCTGGGCGAGGGCCTGCCGGACGGCATGGTGAGTTGGGTCGACGATGCCAAGCCGGAGACGAACCGCCTGATCGATTTCGCCTTCGTCGAGAAGAGCCTTGCCGGGAGGGTCGGCAAGGTCTGGATCGACGGCGAGGCGAAGGGTTCCGATCATCTGCCAGTCTGGTTCGAACTCGGCTGAGCGGGCAGCCGGACGGCCGCCCAGGGGCATCCGTCCGGCTTTGCTGTTCACGACCAGCTCCTCAGGCTCTCCCAGGTCTTGCGGTCGAGGCGATAGCGCTCGATGGGTACCTGGCCGGCGACGAGCGAGTTCATCATGCCCTGTCCCGCATACTGGAAGCCGCATTTGTGGATGACCCGGCGCGAGGCCGGGTTGATCACCCTGACCGAGGCATGCAGCACCTGGATGCCGGTCGAGCGGAAGGCGATGTCGACCAACGCATGCGCGGTCTCCGTCGCGTAGCCGCGCTTCCAGTAAGGTTCACCGATCCAGTAGCCGAGCTCCAGGCCGCGATCCTTCACGTTGAGCCCCGCGCAGCCGATGAAGGTTCCGGTGCCGGCGAGGGTCAGCGCATAGCTGGCGCCAGGCTGCTTCTGTCCGCTCATCGCGATGAAGGCGCGGGCTTCGGCCTCGCCGTAAGGATGCGGCATGCGCGCCAGCATCTGCGCCACATGCCGGTTGTCGGCAAGCTGCACGAGCGCGGGCATGTCGCCCTCGCGCGGGGCGCGCATGATGAGCCGCCTGGTGGAAAGCACCGGGCGGTCGATGAACAGACTTTCGTCTTCGCTGTCGTCCTTGTCGGCAATCATGGCAGTCCCTCCAGAATGAACAAAGAAAAAGGGGAGATGGCGACCCATCTCCCCTGATCCATTTTCTGGCTCTGCCAGACACCGGTTCCCGAGATGGGGCGCCGGTGTTTTGGTGCGGAACCGGCTACTCCGCTGCTTCTTGCGTCGGGTTTACCGACACATAGGTACGGCCGTTGGCTTTCTTGCGGAACGCAACGGCTCCGGCCTCGAGCGCGAACAGCGTGTGATCCTTGCCCATGCCGACGTTGACGCCGGGATGCCAAGTCGTGCCGCGCTGACGGATAATAATGTTGCCGGGAATGACGGCTTCGCCGCCGAACTTCTTCACGCCAAGGCGCTTGGATTCGGAGTCACGACCGTTGCGCGACGAACCGCCAGCTTTCTTGTGTGCCATGGTTTATCTCCTTAAGTCGCTAACTCTTTACTCTGATTCCTTGGCGGCTGCAGCATCTTTGTCGACCTGCGCACGCGGCGGCTTGCCGGCGAGAAGCTCCTTGGCCTGCGCGACCCATTCCTCGCGCTCGATGCGGCCACCGAGGCTCAGTTCTTCGTCGAGCTTGGCGATGTCAGCCTTCTTCAGCTTCGAGATCGAGGCCAGCGTGCCGAAACCGGCTTCCGTCAGCTTCTCCTTGAGCACCGGGCCTACGCCCGAGATCAGCGAGATGTCGTCGACGACGTCCGCCTTCGCGGCCTTCGCCTTGGCGGGCTTGGCCTTCGGCTCGAGATCGGCGATCCCGGCGACCGGAGCAGCTTCGTCAGCCGCAGCCTTCGCCTTCTTCGGGGCGGTCTCCGCTTCCGCGGCGGCTTCCTTCGCCGTCTCCTTCTTGGCGGCGGCCTTCTTCGAAGGCTTCGCCCCGCCGATCAGGATCTCGTCGATACGGACGGTCGTCTCGTACTGACGATGGCCGCGGCGGCGCTTCGAATTCTGGCGGCGGCGCTTCTTGAAAGCGATGACCGTGGCGGCGCGGCCCTGCGCGACCACCTCGGCCGTCACCAGGGCGCCGTCGACGAAGGGAGCGCCGATAACGACGTTGTCGCCTTCGCCATGCGCGAGCACATGGCCGATTTCCACCAGATCGCCGACTTCACCGGCGACCTTCTCGATCTTCAACACATCATTGGCGACAACGCGATACTGCTTGCCGCCCGTTTTGATGACTGCGAACATTTTTTGCCTTTCGCTGTTCGGTCGGCCTTGCGGAATGCTCGGAAGCGCTCCGGCCGTCTTTTTGTCAGTCTGCGGGTTCAAAAACATGACCGGCGCGGAGAGACCCCACGCCGGATGCGGGCTGTCCCTAGACGAAGCACGCTGCCAAGTCAAGCAAAACGCCCGAGCCGGCCGCTGTTGCAACAAAGCTGCTTTCCGGAAGAAATGGCCTTGTAACCCGGAAAGACCGCCGTTATCTAGTGCCGCGCGCCGAATGGCCGACCACGCTGCGGAGAAGTGGCTGAGTGGTTGAAAGCACCGCACTCGAAATGCGGCATACTCGCAAGGGTATCGGGGGTTCGAATCCCTCCTTCTCCGCCATCTTCCTTTTCACAGTCTGTCGGTAAGCGATTGTAGATGCGGTGGAATACCGTGTGTCATCGTAGTTTGGCGGACAGGCTTGGCGGCTTTCCGGCGTTGTTGGCGGACAGATGTTTGTCTAAAGCCCGGAACGCTGCGGGTTACGGGTTTGCGCTGCTCCGTCTGTCCGACAGTCTGTCGTGGCTGCGTTGTTTGTCATTGGGCAGCATCTGCAGAATGATCCACGGCATCTCGCATTATGCGGTCTTGCACTGGACTACGCCAGCGGAAGCTGGCTTCGTGTGGAGACGACCCGACTAGGACATTTACACTGACAGTTGAGATGTCGGATTCATGGTCCAAAGCTGCCGTTGGTAACGTGCTTGCGCAACAGTCTAAGGTTTCATTCCGAACG
>JAEYXI010000587.1 GCA_023428515.1 Pseudomonadota bacterium
CGGGTACGCCGTGATTGCGCATGATGAGGCGCAGTTGTTCGATGAGGTAGCTCTCGAAGAGGTCGGGCCGCGTGACAGTGGTCGAGAAGTGCCCTGGGGTAGGCATGTGACCATAGGCCTGGCGGGAATCGACCTGGCTGTATGAGAGCGTTGTGACGCCTATTTCCGGATAGAAGGCGCGGTAGCGTCGGTTAGGATCGGCCCCCCGGGCGAGCGCGGCGAACGAGTCGCGGAGGAACTTGGTGTTGCGATTGTAGAGCAGCCGCAGCGCTTCGACAGCTTCTGCTGCGTCGGTGAAGCTCTTTCGCCCGACCGGCTCGGGCGACACGACGGATTCAATGGGTTCGGGATAGATTCGCTTTTCCATGACCCAATATAATGGGCCTTTGTGACAGTTGGGAGAGGGCTGCCCAAAGAAAGGGCAGCCCACCTTATCCCTCGAGGTCAGGCGCGCTGCAGGCTGACCATCAGCACGAAGCCGGCGCCCGTTTTCTTCAAGGCCGGGGCTTCAATAGTCGTCTGGTCGGCGGCACGCAGGCTCGGAACCATGAGGATGGGCGCGGATATGGCGAGCACGACCACCAGGGCCCGAGGCAGAAGCCTAAGGCAGTTGAAGGTTTGTTCGAGGTGGCGGGTCATGGTTTTCACTGCGCTTTCGTCTGGTTTGTGTCTTGGAAGTCAGTCTTGGTTCACGGAACGGCACAAAATTTTCGGAGCGAGGAGGCAGGAGCCCGTGCCGGCTGTCTGGTAGCGGTGGCCTGATCGGCTGGCTTCCGCGACAAGAATGGCGAAGGCCATGCCGAAGAGGGTCACCAGCAGGCAGACGATCGTGAAGCGGCGGACGAGCATTTCTGTCTCCTTCGAATGCAGCGGAGAATGCTCGCAGGCGGCTGAACCGGCTCTGAGACGGCCGTTCATGTGAGGTTCAATTTTATTGACCGGCGTTAAGGCCTTGGCGGCCTTGCGTTTCGAGGGGACAGGCCTATGTCCAGACAGCCCCCACAAAAGCAGCGGAGACCGCCCGATGACCACGCAGACGAAGCCGATCGAGCTCTACTACTGGCCGACCCCCAACGGCTGGAAGATCACCATCATGCTGGAGGAACTCGGCGTCCCCTACGAGGTCAAATACGTCAACATCGGCAAGGGCGAGCAGTTCGAACCGTCATTCCTGAAGATCGCGCCGAACAACCGCATGCCGGCGATCATCGATCCGGAGGGACCGGGTGGACAGCCGATCTCGATCTTCGAGTCCGGCGCGATCCTGCAGTACCTCGGCCGCAAGTTCGGGAGGTTTTATCCGGCCGACGAGCGCACCAGGGTCGAGGTCGACCAGTGGCTGTTCTGGCAAATGGGCGGTCTTGGACCGATGGCCGGGCAGGCGCACCATTTCCGGAACTATGCGCCGGAGAAAATTCCCTATGCGATCAAGCGCTATACCGACGAGGTGAACCGGCTTTACGGCGTCATGAACAAGCGGTTGGCGGATAGGGACTTCCTGGCCGGCGACTACTCGATCGCAGACATGGCCTCGATTGGCTGGACGCGATCCTACAAGAACCAGGGCCAGGATCTCGAGGATTTCCCGCATCTCAAGCGCTGGTTCGAGACGATCATGGCGCGGCCGGCCGTGGAGCGCGCGGTCGTGGTCGGGCAAGAGCGGCGCAACAACCTTGCCGACGACAAGGAGGCGCAGAAGGTGCTGTTTGGACAGCGGGCGAGGGCTTAGCGGCCACTCGGGTAGAAGTCGGAGCGGTACAGGCGCCGCTCCGCCCTATTGACGCTTCCAGTTCTGAGAACGGCAGATCAGCCCGCCGAGAATGCAGCCGCTCATCTTGAGGGAGTTGCCTGACAGCGTTCCCTTGCCTGAATAGGTCTTATCGGTCTCCGGGTCGGTTATGTTGCCGGAATACTGGCTGCCGCCGTCGGCCTTGAACTTACCAATGCTTTTGCCTGCGAATTTGCCGGACGCGAGTTTGATGCAGAAACTGGAGCCGCAGCCCGAGATCGCTGCGATCGAGCCCTTGTCGGTCCTCCAACTGCCTTCGATCGGATCCGAGTAAGCCGAACCGGCCATCAGGATCGAGGCCATGACGGCCACGCTCAATCTGCGAAACATTCAGTCCTCCCTTGGACGCCATCTTGGAATGGGTGCCCGCGCAAAATACGCCAAAGCGGGACCGCGCGGAAGCAAGCGCTTTCCGGGAAAATATCGCTGGCTCTGTCCCGCGTGGTTATCAAAGGCTTGCCGGCAATCGTTCGGATTTTAAGCGCCTTTTCCGGAAAGCCGCGCGAGACCGGGCATCGTATCCTTAATGATTTCCGGCATTTACCTATCGTTTGAACTTTGTTTGTCGCAAATTAAGCACGCCATTTAACGACGGATTCAAGGCTGGCCGGCCATCCTCGAAAACATCGGAAGAGCAGCCCGGGACACCAAAGGGAGCCGCTCTCTGGAGTTGTGACAGGGGATTGAAATGGCACGTTTTGAAATGCTTGAGCAGGGTTTCGGCGGCGCTGGCGCCCAGGCCGACATCCTTTTCGAACTGGGCATGATGTATGCGACCGGCCGCGACTGCGACGTCGACATGGTCACCGCCCACAAATGGTTCAACATTGCCGCGATCAAGGGCTCGATCCGGGCCGCGGAATTGCGCTCCGAGCTGTCGGCCACGATGTCGAAGGCCGACATCGCCAAGGCGCTGCGCGAGGCGCGCGAGTGGATGACGATGCACTGACCCCTTCGGGTCGAAGAATTGGCCGAGGCCGCGAAGACGGTCCGGCCATCAAAAGACGCGGGTAAACCCGTGCTGTGACGACAGGGCAAAGGCGATGCCGGGACGTGGGGACGTACCGGCGGCAACCGAAAAAAGGCCGCGACCGGACGAAGAGCCGGCGCGGCCTTTCTCATTTGACGCGCTGTGCATCCTTTGGTCCAGCCGGCCAATCCGCTCGGACGGACTTGCCTTCTGCGAGATTTTCGCGCACCGATCCATCTTCGTACTACCTAGGGAGAAAAAATCGATGAAACTCAGAGCAATAATCGGCGCCGCCGCAATCGGTTTGGCGTTCGGCGTGCAGGGCGCAAAGGCACAGGAAGACATCGTCATCGCTGTCGCCGGCCCGATCACCGGCCAACTCGCCACCATCGGCGACCAGTTCAAGATCGGCGCGCAGGCCGCAGCCGATGCGATCAATGCGGCGGGCGGCGTCGGCGGGCGGCAGATCAAGATTTCGATCCAGGATGACCAGTGCGATCCGAAGCAGGCCGTGTCGATCGCCAACCGCATCGTCGCTGAGGGCATCAAGTTCGTCGATGGCCACGCCTGCTCGGGCTCGAGCATTCCGGCATCGGCGGTCTACGCCGAGAGCGGCGTACTGATGATGAGCCCGGCGTCGTCCGCCCCCGAGATGACTGACGCCGCTGCCAAAAATGGCTGGCCGACCATCATGCGCCTCTACACGCGCGACGACGCGCAGGGCGCCTTCATCGGTCCCTGGATCGCCGAGAAGTACAAGGGCAAGAATGTCGTCATCCTGCACGACAAGAGTGCCTACGGCCAGGGCGTCGCAGACGCCGTGAAGGCGACCATGAACAGCGCCGGCCTCAATGAGGTCCTGTATGAAGGCCTCAACGCCGGCGAGAAGGACTTTTCGGCTCTCGTCTCCAAGCTGAAGAACCTGAAGGCCGACGTCGTCTATTTTGGCGGCTACCACCCCGAAGCCGGCCTGATGCTGCGCCAATCGGCTGAGCAGAACCTCAAGTTCCAGCTGATCATGCCGGACTCCATCGCCTCGCCTGAATTCTGGCAGGTTGCCGGACCGGCGGGCGAAGGCACGATGTTCGTCTTCCCGTCGGACCCGCAGTCCAAGCCTGAGGCCAAGGAAGCGGTCGAGAAGATCAAGGCCAGCGGCTTCGTGCCGGAGGGCTTCACGCTGTTCGCCTATGCCGTCGTGCAGGCCGTTGCGCAGGGCATCGAGCGCGCCGGCACGGACGATCCGATGAAGGTCGCCGAGGCGCTGAAGGACGGCACGCCGGTCAATACGGTAGTCGGCGAGATCGCCTTCGACGAGAAGGGCGACATCAAGAACGCGACCTACGACATCAACCAGTGGCACGACGGACAGTACGCGCCGATCAAGCCGTAAAACGGTTCAGTCGAAAATCCATGAAGGCCGGGCTTGCCCGGCCTTTTCTTTAGGTGGCGGCGGCGTCCTCGAAGGTCACGAGCACCGTTCCCTCGGTGATCTGCGCGCCCTCGGCCGCGATCTCGGCGACCACCCCGTCATGCGGCGCAGCGATCGTGTGCTCCATCTTCATGGCCTCGAGGATCAGCAGCGGCTGCCCTTTGGCGACGGCATCTCCCTTGGCCGCGCGCACGATCTTCACCAGGCCGGGCATGGGCGCACGCATGCTGCCCGCCTGGACGTTCGCCTCCGCCGCCCTGGCGAAAGGGTCGGGCACGGCGAAATCGAACGCAACGCCGCCGGAGAAGACGGCCACATGGCCGAGCCAGTATGCAGCGCGCAAAGCGGTGCCATGCGGAACGGTTTGACCCTCCCGCCCGTCGCCGAAACGGATGGTGGTGCGTCCATCTGCCTGTGCAGACACGAAGGCGACGGTTTCCTCATCGCCTGAGCGCAGGCCGACGCGCCGCTCGATCGGATGGAAATGCGTGTAACCGACCAGCGAGGACCACGGATCGTCATCCTGGGGCAACGTGTCGAAACCGGCTGCGGCGATCATCGCGGCAGAGACGATTTCGGGCGAAGGCGCTGGCGCAACCGTCAGCGTCTCCTGCTTGCGCTGGATCAGGCCGGTGTCGACGTCGCCGGCCGCGAAGTCGGGATCGCGGGCGAGCGCTGCAAGAAAGGCGATGTTGGTGACCGAGCCGCCGATCTCGGTGGTCTCAAGCGCATCCGACAACGCACCGAGCGCCGCCGCGCGGTCAGGCCCGTGCACCACCAGCTTGGCGATCATCGGATCATAGAATGGGGAGATGGCATTGCCCTCCCGTACGCCTGTCTCGACGCGCAGCGCCGGACCGGCCTCGGGAAATCTCAGGTGATGCAGCGTGCCGGTGGCCGGCAGGAAGCCACGCGCCGCGTCCTCGGCATAGATGCGCGCCTCGAAAGCGTGACCCGACAGCGTGATCTCGTCTTGCCGCTTCGGCAGCTTCTCGCCGGCGGCGACGCGCAACTGCCATTCGACGAGATCGAGGCCGGTCACCATCTCGGTCACCGGATGCTCGACCTGCAGGCGCGTGTTCATCTCCATGAACCAGAAGCGGTCCGGCTTGAGCCCTTCCGAGGCATCGGCGATGAACTCGATCGTGCCGGCGCCGGAGTAGTGGATCGCTTTCGCTGCCTTGACCGCGGCACCCGTCACCGCGGCGCGCATCGCTTAGCTCATGCCGGGGGCAGGCGCCTCTTCGATCACCTTCTGGTGGCGGCGTTGGGCTGAACAGTCGCGCTCGAAGAGATGGACGGCGTGGCCGAAATTATCGCCGAAGACCTGCACTTCGATGTGGCGAGGACGCTCGACATATTTCTCGACCAGCACCCGATCGTCGCCGAATGCCGCTTTGGCCTCGCGCCGCGCTGCCGACAGCGCCTCGGCGAAATCGTCCGGGTGATCGACCTTGCGCATGCCCTTGCCGCCGCCGCCGGCGCGCGCCTTGACCAGCACCGGATAGCCGATCTCGCGCGCCTTGGTGGCGAGCAGCACCAGTTCCTGGGCCTCGCCATGATAGCCGGGCACAACCGGCACGCCGGCGCCCTCCATGAGCCGCTTGGCGGCGTCTTTCAGACCCATGGCGCGGATCGATTTCGCCGACGGTCCGATGAAGACGAGGCCGGCGGCCGTCACATGGTCGACGAAATCGGGGTTTTCCGACAGGAAGCCGTAGCCTGGATGGATGGCGTCGGCGCGCGCATTGATCGCGGCG
Organism: Pseudomonadota bacterium; assembly: GCA_023428515.1. Next base: position 5,949 of record JAEYXI010000587.1, read on the forward strand.
GCGATGATCTTCTCGCCGCGCAGGTAGCTTTCGCCGACCGGAGCGGGACCGATGCGGACGGCTTCGTCCGCCATCTCCACGTGTAGGGCGCGGGCGTCGGCGTCGGAATAGACGGCGACGGTGGCGACACCCATGCGGCGGGCGGTGCGGATGACGCGGCAGGCGATCTCGCCGCGGTTGGCGATAAGGATTTTTCTGAACATGCGTTGTTCTATTTCCTTGCCGCCAGCAGCGCGAAATGCGCGCCCTGGGGATCCTGCGCGTTGACGATCCAACTGCCGCCCGGAACCTCCATCGGCTCCATGATGATGGTGCCGCCATTGTCCGTGATGCGCTTGGCTCCTGCCTGGATGTCCGTGACGTTGAAGTAGAATTGCCAGGCAGGGGCAGGCATTTCCTTCGGTTTGGTCATCATGCCACCGACGCTTTCCTGGCTATCCGCCGCGAACGTCCGGTAGATGCCCATCTCGCCCATGTCGTAGTCCTCGACCTTGGTCCAGCCGAACTGCTTGGCGTAGAAATCGAAAGCGGTCTTGTATTCGACGGCGAAGAGTTCGTGCCAGCCGACGTGGCCTTGCGTCCGGGGCGGGACAGGTGGCTGGTCCGGCCCGTTGGGGTTCATCAGCATGAAGGCGGCGCCTTGCGGATCTGCGACGACCGAGAAACGGCCGACTTCTGGAATGTCGGAAGGCTCGCGGTGCACCGTACCGCCGGCCTGCTTCACGCTGGCGGTCGCGGCATCGACGTTCTCGGCGTGGATATAGCCCATCCAGCAGGGCGGCGTGCCCATCGCCTTGGCTTCCTCGGGTAGCAGCATGGCACCGGCGACGCCACGCCCTCCCGCATTGAAGACCGTATAGGTCACGCCCGCTCCCGGGAACGCTTCCGCTTCCCAGCCGATGACGGCTTTGTAGAAAGCCTCCGCGGCGGCAGTGTCGGTCGTCAGCAACTCGTACCAGAAGAAACTCGAAGCCATGCTCGCTCCTCCCATGCGTGGTCCCGCCCTGGACATACTAGGCGTCGCCGGGAGAGGGCGCCAGCATCGCGATGCGGGACTCTCAGGGCTTGAACGAAGATCGCGATAGATGCCCCAATAAGTTGAGAAGCCGGCAAGCCAAGTTGTGCGACTGACCAGCTTCTGCATGACCAAAATATTGTGCAAAGCAACATTCGAGCGCGTCTTGGCCAATTCTGTTGTGAATTTGCAACGGCACCCGACAATTTGGCCTGGAGGCATTTACTCGAATATACGCGCAGCAGGACTGTGCTAAATTCGTGGTGGGTGGGTAGCTTTGGAGTTTGCCATGAAGAAGCTGCTGGTGGCATCTACTCTTCTGTGCGCCATGAGCGGATACGCGCTGGCGGCCGACGCAGTCGTCGTCGAAGCTCCACCTGAAGTCTACGTGGCGCCGGTGTTCAGTTGGACGGGCGGCTATATTGGCGGCCAGGTCGGCTATCTCTGGGGCAGTGGCGATGCCTCGAACCCTACCTTGGGATCCGCTGAGATCGAGCCGGACGGCTGGCTGGGTGGGGTCTATGTCGGCTACAACTATCAGTTCACGAACAATGTGGTCCTCGGCATCGACGCCGACTTCGCCTGGACCGGCGCGGACGATACCAGCACGATCGTGTTGGGCGGTGCCGACAACGGCACGCTCGATAGCGAACTCGATTGGGAAGGCGCCGTTCGGGCACGGCTGGGCTATGCCGTCGACCGCTTCCTGCCCTATGTAGCGGGCGGCGTCGCATTTGGCCGGCTTAGCGGCGAGGCCTTCGACACTGCAGGCGTGTCCCTCGGATCGGCCGACGAGACCAATACTGGATGGACCGTCAGCGTCGGCCTCGAATATGCCTTCACGGACAATATCATCGGCCGCGCCGAATATCGCTATACCGACTTCGGCGATTTCGACTTCGATGTCGGCGGCGAAGACGTTTCTGCCGACCTGACGACCAACGACGTCCGCCTCGGCATCGCCTATAAGTTCTGACCCGGCGCCACGCGCCAGGGGGACAACTGAGACGCCGGCCTCGTGCCGGCGTTTCGCTATTTCACCAGCCGGCATCCATAGCTTCGGCAGGATAATTGGCGCACCGGCACCGCTGACGCGCGTGCCGGTGGCTAGACCCGGTCAGGGTTCAATTCGATGCGATGAGCTCGATCTGCTCCACGCCGGCCGCGATGCCGACGCCGGGCTCGCCCTCGACCGCAAGCGGCTGCAGCGAGAAGGCCTCGCCGGTGCCGCCGACCAGGACGTCGGCGCCGAGCCCGATGCCGGCCGCGACCGAAGCGTCCACGCCGCCATACTTGCCTGCAAGCAGACCCGTGCCTTTGGCCGGGCTGGCTGCGAACACCGCCCAGGCAAGGTGGCCTTCCTTCACCATGCCGATCTCGACGCCGTACTGGTGGACGGTGCCGGTGTAATTTTCCTTGTTGCCGTCGGTGTGGGTGAAGACGCAAGTCATCGTCTGCTTGCGCACGAGGATTTCACCGATGCCGATCGACGTGTCGCATTTCAGCATGCCGAGCTGCGTGTTCGACCAGGCCTGGCCAGCGCCGAACGAAAGCGAAAGCGCCAATGCAACGCCGGCGATCGACGTATAACGGGTGAGTGATGCATTTGCCATCTTAATGGTTCCCTCGTTCAAGATGATGAAGCAATAGGCACGCTTTAGCATTGTCATTATCTTAGGTCACCAAGCTTCGCATAAAACGTGTCCAGCCGTCCGCACTCATCATAATTCGATACATCTATTCCGAATTGTCATTGACGTTTCGATGAGGCTTCTTCTGACTATCGGAAATGATACTTCGAACAGCGCCGTGTCGATATTCGGCCGGCTCGTGGCAAGGAGAGGGAAATGAAGATTCGAATGCTGGCCGCCACGCTCGCGTGCTCGGCGATAAGCGACGTCGAAGCTGCGTCCTTCAACTGCGCGCACGCGGTTATGCCCGTGGAGCAGACGATCTGCGGCAACGCCAATCTCAGCAAGCTGGATGAGCAGACGGCCGGCATGTACTTCCTGATCATCGGCAGCGGCGCACAGCAGTCAACGATCAGCGAGGTCAGGGCTTCGCAGGCGAAGTTCATCGCGCAGCGCAATGCCTGCGGCGTCAACGTCGATTGCCTGGTCGACGCCTACACGTCGCAGATGATGTATCTGAAGAACGAGAAGGGCAATCTCGGCCTCTGAGCAGGCTCGGCGATCCTAGGCCGGCGCTATGAATGGCTGGCTGATCTCGCGGAAGACGGGCAACTCCTCCAGCCGGTCGCAGTGGGCGTAGAGGTTGGGATAGTCCTGCATCGCCACGACGTCCGGCAGGGCTTCCCTCGTATGCCGGATGGCGCAGGCGACCGCGATGTCGGCATGTCCGATACTGTCGCCGAACCAGAAGTCGGTCTGACGTTCGGCGCGATCTTCCTCCAGCATCGAGAGCGCGCCGGCGATCTGCGCGCGGCAGCGCTCGACCCAGAGCGGCGAGACCTCCTTGTGGAGCTTCTGCTCGTAGAACAGGCTGACGCCCTTGTCGGCGAGGCCGGTGGCGAGACCCACGACCTTGAGCGCGCGATGCCTGTCCGGCTCTTCGGCGGGCCAGAGCGTACGTTCTGGCGGCACCAGCGTCTCGAGATGGGTGATGATGAGGTGGCTGTCGAAGAGCACGTCGTCGTCGTCGAGCACCAGGGTCGGCACGCGGGTCAGCGGATTCAACGGCCTGATCTTGTGCTTGTCGGAAAACACCGACCACGGCCGCTGCTCGAAGGGCAGGCCATAAAGCTTCAACGCAATGCCGACGCGGCGGACGAAGGAGGAATCGTACTGTCCGATAAGGATCATTTTTGAAGGCTCCGAGACGGCCGGAGAGTGTCATGCCGGGCGGCGAAACGGCAAGGGGGCGGCGGCCGCCCTGCTGACATTCGGGTAGGATGCCGATGCCGGATCGGGTGAGGGGACTGCTCGTCCTCGCCGTTCCTATGAAATCGCGGCCTGGATCTCGGCGTCCGACATCCCGGTGATGATGCGCTCCACCCCTTCGACCGTCGTCGTCTTGGGGTCGATGTCGTCGGCAACCACCTTGCCGCGGCGCATGACGACGATGCGGTCGACCACCTGGAAGACGTGGTGGATGTTGTGCGCGATGAAGATGCAGGAGTGGCCGGAAGCGGCCGCGCTGCGCACGAAGGACAGCACGCCCTGCGTCTCGGCGACGCCGAGATTGTTGGTCGGTTCGTCGAGGATGATCAGGTCGCTGTCGAAATGCATGGCGCGCGCGATGGCCACCGCCTGGCGCTCGCCGCCCGACAGCGCCCCGATCGGCGTGGTCGGCGGGATGTCCTTGGTGATGCCGACGCGCTTGAGCAGCGCGCTGGCCACCTCGTTCATCATTTTCTGGTCGAGCCTGTTGAAAATGCGCGGCCCAACGATGGGCTCGCGGCCGAGGAACAGGTTGCGCGCGATCGACAGCTGCGTGACCAGCGCGGAATCCTGGTAGATCGTCTCGATGCCGTTGGCGATGGCGTCGCTGGTAGAGCGGAGCTCGACCTTCCTGCCGCGGATGAAGATATCGCCCGACGTCAGCGGCACGGCGCCTGACAGCACCTTGATGAGCGTCGACTTGCCGGCGCCGTTGTCGCCAAGCAGGCCGACGACCTCGCCCTCGTTGACGTGGAAGTTGGCCCCGACAAGCGCCTGGACCTGGCCATAGGACTTGTGG
>JAEYXI010000607.1 GCA_023428515.1 Pseudomonadota bacterium
GAGCGAATGACAGCCATTTCCCTCGACCGCGTCGAAAACACGTCTCCGGTCCAGCGGGCCTTTCGCGAGGCGCTCTATGCCGGCGTCATCTCCTTCGGCCTGTTCTTCCTGCTGATCGGCGTCAAGACCGACCAGAACATCCGCAACGAGCTGATCCTGGTGCCGCGCTGGGGCCTGCTCGCGGCCGTGGTCGCGCTGGTGATGATCGGCCGCTTCCTGATGGTCGCCTACCTGCATCCCTACATGGATGCGCGCAAGGCCGAGAAGGCGAAGGCCGCTCCGGTCGTCGAAACGGAAAAATCCCTTTTCTGGAAGCACTGGACGAAAATCGCGATCGCAGCGCTCTTCCTCTATCCGGTGGTGATCGTCATGCTCACCGGCTTCCAGGGCTCGCTGAAATGGGTCGACAATTTCGGCATCCAGATCCTGATCTATGTGATGCTCGCCTGGGGCCTGAACATCGTGGTCGGCCTCGCCGGCCTGCTCGACCTCGGCTACGTCGCCTTCTACGCGGTCGGCGCCTATTCCTACGCGCTGCTCGCCGACCATTTCGGCCTGTCCTTCTGGCTGCTCCTGCCCGCTGCCGGCATCATGGCTGCCTTCTGGGGCGTCATCCTCGGCTTTCCGGTGCTGCGGCTCAGGGGCGATTACCTTGCCATCGTGACGCTGGCATTCGGCGAGATCATCCGCCTGGTGCTGATCAACTGGCGCGAGGTGACCAACGGCACGGCCGGCATTTCGGGCATCCCGAAAGTGACCTTCTTCGGCCTTTTCGATTTCGACGTCTCGTCGCCCTACTATATCTCCAAGGTGCTCGGCATCGCCCAGTCGGGCGCCTACTACAAGATCTTCCTCTACTACCTGATCCTGCTGCTTGCCCTGCTCACCGCCTTCGTCACCATCAGGCTACGGCGCCTGCCGGTCGGCCGCGCCTGGGAGGCGCTGCGCGAGGACGAGATCGCCTGTCGCTCCCTAGGCATCAACACCACCAACACCAAGCTGACCGCCTTCGCCATCGGCGCCATGTTCGGCGGCTTTGCCGGCGCCTTCTTCGCCGCACGCCAGGGCTTCGTCAGCCCTGAATCCTTCATCTTCCTGGAATCGGCGATCATCCTCGCCATCGTCGTCCTCGGCGGCATGGGTTCTCTGACCGGCATCGCCATCGCGGCCCTCGTCATGATCGGCGGCACCGAGATCCTGCGCGAGCTGCATTTCCTGAAGGCCGTGTTCGGAAACGACTTCACGCCGGAACTCTACCGCATGCTGCTCTTCGGCATGGCGATGGTGGTGGTCATGCTGTGGAAGCCGCGCGGCTTCGTCGGCAGCCGCGAACCGACAGCGTTCCTGCATGAGCGCAAGGCCGTCTCTGCCTCCTTCACCAAGGAGGGACACGGCTGATGGACGCGACCCCCGTGACCAACGTTCCGATCCTCCAGGTCGAGCATCTGTCGATGAAGTTCGGCGGCCTAGTCGCCATCGGCGACCTGTCGTTCCAGGCGCGGCGCGGCGAGATCACCGCGCTGATCGGCCCGAACGGCGCCGGCAAGACCACCGTGTTCAACTGCATCACCGGCTTCTACAAGCCGTCGGAAGGCATGATCACGCTGACGCGCAGCGACGGCACCCAGTACCTGCTCGAGCGCCTGCCCGACTTCCAGATACCGGCCAAGGCCAAGGTGGCGCGCACCTTCCAGAACATCCGCCTGTTCTCCGGCATGACGGTGTTGGAGAACCTGCTGGTGGCCCAGCACAACAGGCTGATGGCGGCGTCGGGCTTCACCATACTCGGCCTGCTCGGCATCGGCGGCTACCGCAAGGCCTCGGGAGAATCGATCGAACTGGCCAAGCATTGGCTGGACAAGGCGAGCCTCACCGACCGCGCCGACGACCCGGCGGGCGATCTGCCCTATGGCGCGCAGCGCCGGCTGGAGATCGCGCGCGCCATGTGCACCGGTCCTGAACTCCTCTGCCTGGACGAGCCGGCCGCCGGTTTGAATCCGAAGGAGTCGCTGGCGCTCAACGAGCTTCTCAATGACATCAAGTCGACCGGCACGTCGATCCTGCTGATCGAGCACGACATGTCGGTGGTGATGCAGATCTCCGACCACGTCGTCGTGCTGGAATACGGCCGCAAGATCTCCGACGGCGATCCGACTTCGGTGAAGAGCGATCCGCGCGTCATCGCCGCCTATCTCGGCGTCGACGACACCGAGGTTACCGACGTGTTGGCCGAGGTCGGCGATGACCAGGTCATCGAGGAACTCGACGGCGAGCCCGACCGGGCGCATGGACCCGGCGATTCCGCCTCGATGATGGCCGGGCCGGTTTCCGACACGATCGGCCACAGCGACGATGACGGCGAGACGGTCAAGGTGTCGCGCGGCGCATCGAAGGCCGAGCAGTACGACCATCGCCATGCCGCCGCCACCTCCAATGCGCTCGCCGCGCCGAAGGGCGGCACGCCGGACAAGCTGACCCTGATCAAGGGCATCGGGCCGGTCAACGAGAGGAAGCTGCACGAGCACGGCATCTTCCATTTCGAACAGATCGCCGCCTGGACCGAAGCCGACGTGAAGGCCGCCGAAGCCTATCTCGAATTCGACGGCCGCATCGCGCGGGAAGACTGGATCGGCCAGGCAAAGTCGCTTGCCGCCAAGAGCGGAGGCGCACGCTGATGACCAAGACCCTTCTCCAGGTCGAGGGCGTCGAGACCTATTACGGCAACATCCGCGCGCTGAACGGCGTCTCGATCTCCGTCAACGAGGGCGAGATCGTTGCGCTGATCGGCGCCAACGGCGCCGGCAAGTCCACGCTGATGATGACCATCTTCGGTACGCCGCGGGCGAGGACCGGCACCATCACCTTCAACGGCGCCGACATCACCAGCCTGCCGACGCACGAGATCGCGCGCATGCGCATCGCGCAGTCCCCCGAGGGACGGCGCATCTTCCCGCGCATGACGGTGATGGAAAACCTGCAGATGGGCGCCAGCCTCGACAAGCTGCAGTATTTCGATGAAGACGTCGAGAAGGTGTTCACCCTCTTCCCGCGGCTGAAGGAGCGCATCAGCCAGCGCGGCGGCACGCTGTCGGGCGGCGAGCAGCAGATGCTGTCGATCGGCCGTGCGCTGATGGCCCGCCCGAAGCTGCTTCTGCTTGACGAGCCCTCGCTCGGACTGGCGCCGCTGATCGTCAAGCAGATCTTCGACGCCGTGCGCGAGCTCAACCGCACCCAGGGCCTGACCGTGTTCCTGGTCGAGCAGAACGCCTTCGGCGCGCTGAAGCTGGCGACGCGCGGCTACGTCATGGTCAACGGCAAGGTCACGATGAGCGGCACCGGCCAGGAGCTGCTCGCCAATCCGGAAGTGCGCGCCGCTTATCTCGAAGGCGGCCGGCACTAGGGAGCGACAAAAATGCAAGGCATCCTCTACGAAGAAGCCTCGATCTGGCAGTTCTTTTTCATCACCTGCCTGCTTGGCGGCTGGGCGGCCTGGATGACGGGGCGCGCCTGCGCACAGACCTGGCGGCCTATGTCCAGCCTCGTCGTCTTCCTGCTGCTGCTCGGCATCGCGGTGCGCTTCATCCATCACGCGCTCTTCGACGGCACGATGTTCACGGCGCAATACTACATTGTCGACACGATCATCCTGCTCGTCATCGGCATCATCGGTTACCAGTACAAACGCACCAACCAGATGGTGACGCAGTACCACTGGCTCTTCGAACGCACGTCGCTCCTGAGCTGGAAGCCGAAGGCTTGAGGTTGGAAGGTTCGTGCCAAAACGGCGTGACAAGCGCCGGAAAATGGGCAAAGTACCCTTTCTGCGATAGGGTGGGCATCGCATGAAAGTTCTCATTCACGCCCACTCGTTTAATGGGAGTCATCAATGAAGAAGTCACTATTGTCCGCAGTTGCCTTGACCGCTCTCGTAGCGTTCAGCGGCAGCGCGTGGGCCGAGGTCGTCATCGCCGTCGCCGGTCCGATCACCGGTCCGAACGCCGCTTTCGGTGCGCAGCTCCAGAAGGGCGCCGAGCAGGCCGCCGCCGACATCAACGCGGCCGGGGGCATGAACGGCGAGCAGATCCGTGTCGTGGTGGGCGACGACGTCTCCGATCCGAAGCAGGGCATCTCGGTCGCCAACAAGTTCGTCGCCGACGGCGTCAAGTTCGTCATCGGCCACTTCAACTCGGGCGTCTCGATCCCGGCCTCGGAAGTCTACGCCGAGAACGGCATCCTCGAGATCACGCCCGCGGCGACCAACCCGGTCTTCACCGAGCGCGGCCTGTGGAACGTGTTCCGCACCTGCGGCCGCGACGACCAGCAGGGCGGCATCGCCGGCGCGTATCTGGCCGAGAAGTTCAAGGACGCCAAGATCGCGGTCGTGCACGACAAGACCCCGTACGGCCAGGGCCTGGCCGACGAGACCAAGAAGGCGATGAACGCCGCTGGCCTCACGGAAGTCATGTATGAAGGCGTGAACGTCGGCGACAAGGACTTCTCCGCCCTCATCGCCAAGATGAAGGAAGCCGGCGTCACCATCATCTACTGGGGCGGCCTGCACACCGAGGCCGGCCTGATCATCCGCCAGGCTGCCGACCAGGGCCTCGACGCCACGCTGGTCTCCGGCGACGGCATCGTGTCGAACGAACTCGCCTCGATCGCCGGCGACGCCGTCGAAGGCACGCTGAACACCTTCGGCCCGGATCCGCGCCTCAACCCGGCGAACAAGGAACTGGTCGAGAAGTTCCGCGCCGCGGGCTTCGAGCCGGAAGCCTACACGCTCTATGCCTATGCGGCCACGCAGATCCTCGCCCAGGCGGCCACCGCTGCCGGTTCGAACGATCCGCAGGAAGTCGCCAAGGCGATCAAGGAGAAGGGTCCCTTCAAGACCGTTCTCGGCGAGCTGTCCTTCAACGAGAAGGGTGACCGCACCGACGCCGACTACGTCGTCTACGAATGGCGCAAGGGCGACGACGGCAAGTACAACTACTTCCAGCTCTGATATCCCAGCATATCACGCGAAACGCCCGGCCATGCGCCGGGCGTTTTGTTTTTGGCGGGCGCGGCACGGCCGGCAAGATCGGTCGGAAGTCGCCTACGCAATTTGGTTGCAC
>JAEYXI010000673.1 GCA_023428515.1 Pseudomonadota bacterium
ACACCGTGCTGCTCCGCCAGAAGTCGACCGGCACGCTGGTCGTCGACGCGCTGACGCCCGCGAAGCGCCTGTTCATGATCTCGACCGGTACCGGCATCGCGCCTTTCGCCAGCCTGGTGCGCGATCCTGATACGTTCGAGAAATTCGAAGAGATCATCCTCACGCACACCTGCCGCGACCATGCCGAACTCGCCTATGGCGTCGAACTGTTCGGGCAACTCGCTTCCGACCCGTTGATCGGCGAACTGACCGAGGGGCGCGTCACGCTCTACTCGACGACGACGCGCGAGATCACGCCGCGCATGGGCCGCATCACCAGGCTGATCGAGAACGGACGTTTCTACGAGGATATCGGCATTGCGCCGCTGTCGCCGGAGACCGACCGCGTCATGATCTGCGGCTCGATGCATATGCTGAAGGACGTCAAGGAACTGGTCGAAGGCCTCGGCTTCAAGGAAGGCTCGCTCAGCCATCCGGCCGATTTCGTCGTCGAGCGCGCCTTCGTCGGCTGATTTTCTCACGCCGACGCCAGCCGGCGGTTGATTTGGACTTGTCGGCACAGCCCACACCTGCGAAAGATGCGCGGGCCGACCGTACCAGCGGGTACGCCTCGGCCGCGGCGGCGGGTGCCATTCATCGGATCTTCCCGGGATCGTTTCCTCCGCCTGTCTTGTTCATGCTGCCCGGAGCGTTGCCTTCGGGATCGCCCCTTAGGAGGACTCTCTTGAAACTGCTGCGTTATGGAAGGCCGGGCAAGGAACGCCCGGGCGTGCTCGATGCGGACGGCAAGATCCGCGACCTGTCCGGACATGTCGGCGACATCGCGGGCGCGGTGCTGGCTCCCGCCTCGCTGAAGAAACTCTCGAAGATCGACCCGGCGACGCTGCCGCTGGTGAAGGGCAAGCCGCGCCTTGGCCCGTGCGTGACCGGCACCAGCAAGTTCATCTGCATCGGCCTCAACTATTCCGACCACGCCGCCGAGACCGGCGCGACCGTGCCGCCGGAGCCGATCATCTTCATGAAGGCCAACTCGGCGATCGTCGGGCCTGACGACGACGTGCTGATCCCGCGCGGCTCCAAGAAGACCGACTGGGAAGTCGAGCTCGGCGTCATCATCGGCAAGACCGCGAAATATGTCTCGGAAGCCGAGGCGCTCGACTATGTCGCCGGCTACTGCACCATCAACGACGTGTCGGAGCGCGCTTTCCAGGCGGAACGCCAGGGCCAGTGGACCAAGGGCAAGAGCTGCGACACGTTCGGCCCGACCGGCCCGTGGCTGGTGACCAAGGACGAGGTCGCCGACCCGCAGGACCTCAAGATGTGGCTGACGGTCAACGGCAAGAAGAGACAGAACGGCTCGACCAAGACCATGGTCTACGGCGTCGCCTATCTGGTTTCCTATCTCAGCCAGTTCATGTCGCTGCTGCCCGGCGACATCATCTCGACCGGCACGCCGCCCGGCGTCGGCCTCGGCATGAAGCCGCCGAAGTTCCTGAAGAACGGCGACGTGGTCGAGCTCGGCATCGAGGGCCTCGGCACGCAGAAGCAGACGTTCGTGCAGGACAAGTGATTGCTCAGGCAGGGCCGCCGGTCTTACCGATCGGCGGCCCTGTCGTTTATTTCTGCTCGCTGCCCATCTCCGGATCGAGCGTGAACAGTTCCTGCGCGCGGCCCACCCCGCGCAACGCGTAACGGCCGACCGACACCAGCCGCCCCTGCTTGACCGGCGGCAGCGCATTCCTGAAATCCGACGAGAACAGCACGTCGCGATCGACCGAACGGCACATCGAGGAGATGCGGCTCGCCTCGTTGACCGCCTGGCCGACGACAGTGAAATCGAGCCGCTCCTTGCTGCCGACGTTGCCGTAAAAGACGTCACCGACATGCAGGCCGAGATAGACCGAGGACACGGGTTGGCCCGCCGCCGAGCGCCGGGCGTTGAGATCGGCGTGCTTGGCACGCATCTCCGCCTCGGCAAGCAGTGCGGCCGCGCAGGCCTCGGCCGCATCGTCGGCGGTGAAGATCGCCAGCACGCCGTCCGCCATCAGCTTCAGAACGTCGCCTCCGGCGGCATGCACGGAGGTGATGACGATCTCCGCATAGTCGTTGAGGAATGGGATCAGCTGGTCGCTGTCGATGGTTTCCGACAGTTTCGTATAGCCCTGCATGTCGGAGAACCAGATCACGGCGTTGATGCGCTCGGCCGCGCCGCGCGAGACACGGCCTTCCAGCACCCGCCTGCCGGCGTCGCGCCCAAGATAGGATTCGACCAGCGTCTGCGCGACGCGCGCCAGCGACACCGCCTTGATCGCAAGCCCGAGCATTGGCACGAGCCGCCGCAGCGCGGCCAGATCGGCGTCGGAAAAACCGCCGGGACGCGCCGTCGTCCAGCGCGACATGAAGCAGTCCATCTCGCCGATCGCGGCTTCCTTGTCGAAACGCTGGATCATGGCGAAATAGTCGGTCAGGCCTTGCTCCTTCAGCTCGTCCAGAACCGGAAATCCAGCGGTTTCGCCGAGTTCGATGCGGCGGCGCAATTCGTCGTCGCCGCTTTGCAGGAGGTGGTAGAATGGACTTCTCCGCCAGCCTTCCTCGTTGCCGCTCGCGGCGGTCGGCTCGTACTCCGAGACGCGGGCGTCAAGCGGGTTGTCCCTGTTCCAGGCGAAGACCCGCCCCTCGTAAACCGGATGCAGCGTGTCGATGATCGCGGTTCCCCCCGACATTTCGAGGCCGGCCTCGACGCAGCGCGTGCAAAATCCCACCAGCAGCGCGATCTCGTCGTCGCCAGCAAGCCCGCGCTGAACGGTCCAGTCGGCTATACTGGAGATATCGGCGTCCTTCATCATCTTCCTCGCGGCTTTGCGAAGTTGAAGATGTAGCGGCGGCGGCTTTCGTTCAAGCCAGCGTCTTGCCGTCGGCGTCGAAACGGTAAGTTTTAGCCGGATCGGGCGTGACATAGAGCGTGGCGCCGGCTTCAGCATCGTAGACGCCGAAGATGCGCACGGTGATGAGCCCGGCCTTTTCGGTGTCGACATAGAGGTTGGTGTCGGCGCCGAGATGTTCGGCATGCACGACCGTGCCTTTCCACGCGCCGGAATTGGTGTCGACGGTGAGATGCTCCGGCCGTACGCCGACTTTCTTCGCCTGGCCTTCGCCGAGCTTGGCGGCGTCGATGAAATTCATCTTGGGCGACCCTATGAAGCCGGCGACGAATTCGTTGGCCGGCTTGTTGTAGAGCTCCATCGGCGCGCCGACCTGCTCGATGCGGCCGGCATTCAGGACGACGATCTTGTCGGCCAGCGTCATCGCCTCGACCTGGTCGTGGGTGACGTAGATCATCGTCGCCTTCAGCCGGCGGTGGAGCTGGGCGATCTCGAGCCGCGTGTTGACGCGCAGCGCCGCGTCGAGGTTGGACAGCGGTTCGTCGAACAGGAACAGCTTCGGCTCGCGCACCACGGCGCGGCCGATGGCGACGCGTTGGCGCTGCCCACCGGAGAGCTCCGCCGGCCGACGCTCCAGATAGGGCTCCAGCGACAGCATGGTCGATGCCGCTGACACGCGCTTGTCGATCTCGGCGGCGGGCGTGCCGATCTGCTTCAGGCCGAGGCTCATATTGTTCCTGACCGTCAAATGCGGATAGAGCGCGTAGGTCTGGAACACCATCGATATGCCGCGGTTGGCCGGTGGCGTCACGGTGACGTCGGCCCCGTCGATCAGCACGCGGCCGGAAGTCGAGTCCTCCAGCCCGGCGATGATCCGGAGCAGCGTGGACTTGCCGCAGCCGGACGGGCCGACGAAGACGACGAACTCGCCGTCCTTCACTTGGAGGTCGATGCCCTTCAGCACGTCGACCCTGCCGAAGCTTTTCTTCACATTGTCGATGGTCAGCGAGCCCAAACCGGCCTCCGCTCGTTGTTGTGTGTCACTTCACGGCTCCCGAGGTGATGCCGCGGATCAGTTGCCGCGAGAAGATGAGGTAGAGGACGAGCACCGGGAGGATCGCCAGCGACAGCGCCGCCAGCACCGCGTTCCAGTTGGTGACGTACTGGCCGATGAAGAGCTGCGCGCCGAGCGTGATGGTCTTCGTCGCTTCCGAGGGCGCGAGGATGAGCGGGAACCAGAGGTCGTTCCAGATCGGGATCATGGTGAAGACCGCGACCGTCGCCATGGCCGGACGCACCAGCGGCAGGACGAGGCGGAAGAAGATGCGGTATTCCGAGAGACCGTCGATACGGCCGGCGTTCTTCAAATCGTCCGACACCTGCTTCATGAATTCGGAGAGGATGAAGACGGCGAGCGGCAGGCCTTGAGCCGTGTAGACGAGGACGAGCGCGGTCAGCGTGTTCACCAGCCCGCTCGCCACCATCAACTGCAGGATGGCGACGGTGCCGAGCCGGATCGGGATCATGATGCCGAGCGCCAGGTAAAGGCCCATCATCGTGTTCCCGCGAAAACGGTATTCCGACAGGGCGAAGGCCGCCATCGTGCCGAACAACAACACCAAGAACAGAGAGGCGACGGTGACGATGAAGCTGTTCTGGAAATAGAGGAAGAAGTCGCCCTGGTTGAGAACGGTCGTGTATCCGATGAGGTCGAAGGTCTCCGGCGTCGGCGGTTGGAGGGGCGCACGGAAGATCGCGTTGCGCGACTTGAACGAATTGATGACGATGACGACGACCGGGAACAGAGCGATCGCCGTGTAGAGAAGCAGCGCGGCATGCGCGCCGATCGTGCGGGGGAGCGAGGCGGTGGCGCGGCTCATGCGATCTCCCTCAGAACTGGTACCGACGCAGGCGCGTCTGGATGGTGAACAGATAGATGCAGACGCCCGCCAGGATGATCAGGAACATCATCGAGGCGATGGCCGAGCCCATATAGGGGTCGCCGGTTTGCAGCTGGAAGCCGAAGAAGGTGCGGTAGAGGAAGGTGCCTAAAATGTCGGTCGAGTAGTTTGGCCCGGCAAGCGCTCCTTGCGCGGAGTAGATCAGGTCGAAGGCATTGAAATTGCCGACGAAGGTGAGGATCGAGATGATGCCGATCGAGGGCAGGATGAGCGGCAGCTTGATCTTCCAGAACTGCGCCATGCCGGTGATGCCGTCGCACTCGGCCGCCTCGATCACCTCGTCGGGAATGGACAGCAGCGCCG
>JAEYXI010000034.1 GCA_023428515.1 Pseudomonadota bacterium
AGGAAGTCGAACTTCACCAGGCCGGCCTGCTCGACATATTTCATGTTGAACTGGGTGACCGGCATGTCGGAGCGCGGGTCGCGGTACATCGGCACCAGTTCCGACAGCGGCCTGTCGCCGATCACGATGCCGGCGGCGTGCGTCGAGGCGTGGCGGTAGAGGCCTTCCAGCTTCTGCGCGATGTCGAGCAGGGTCTGGACCGCCGGCTCCCTCTCCGCCTCTTCGGCGAAGCGTGGCTCGTTGGCGATGGCGTCTGCGAGCTTGACGGGGTTCGCCGGGTTCTGCGGCACCATCTTGCAGAGCCGGTCGACCTGTCCGTAGGGCATCTGCAGCACGCGGCCGACGTCGCGCAGCACTGCGCGAGCCTGCAGCGTACCGAAGGTGATGATCTGGCCGACCTGGTCGCGGCCGTATTTCTGCTGGACGTAGCGGATGACCTCCTCGCGCCGGTCCTGGCAGAAGTCGATGTCGAAGTCCGGCATCGACACGCGGTCGGGATTGAGGAAGCGCTCGAACAGCAGCGAGAAGCGCAGCGGATCGATATCCGTGATGGTCAGCGCATAGGCGACCAGCGAGCCCGCGCCCGAACCGCGCCCCGGCCCAACGGGAATGTCATGCGCCTTCGCCCATTTGATGAAGTCCGAGACGATCAGGAAGTAGCCCGGGAACTTCATCCGGGTGATGATGCCGATCTCGAATTCCAGCCGCTTCTCGTAGTCCTCGACGGTGTAGCCGGACGTCGGCCCATGGGCGTCCAGCCGCTTTCTCAAACCTTCGCGTGCCTGGCGGGCAAGCTCGTCCGCCTCCGCGGCAAGAGCGGCCTCCGCGTCGGTCGCGTCCGCGCCGGTGAAGCGCGGCAGGATCGGGCTGCGGTTCCTTGGATAGTAGGAGCAGCGCCGCGCGATCTCGATCGTATTGTCGATCGCCTCGGGCAGATCGGCGAACAGCGCCGACATTTCCTTCTGGCTTTTCAGGAAATTATCCGGCGCCAGCCGCCGTCGGTCGTCGACGGCGATCACCGAGCCTTCAGCGATGGCAATCAGGGCATCGTGCGCTTCATAATCTTCCCGCGCGGAAAAGAACGCTTCGTTGGTCGCGACAAGCGGCAGTTCGTGGTTGTAGGCAAGATCGATGGTCTTTGCCTCGACCACGCGGTCGTAGCCTTCGGCGCGCTCCAGCTCGACGTAGAGCCGGTCCCCGAAGATCCGCTTCAGTGAGAGCAGCCGGTTTTCGGCGAGTTGGACGTGATCCGTTTTCAGCGCGGCACCGATGGCGCCGCGCGGGCCGCCGGTGAGGCAGATCAGCCCGCCGGCAAGCTCCGCCACCCAATCGAGCGACGCGTGCGCGGGGTCTCCAGGCCCATTGTCGAGATAGGCTCGGCTGACCAGGCGCACGAGATTGCCGTAGCCCGTCTCGTTGGCGGCGATCAGCACCAGCGGAAAAACCTCGGGGCCTTGCCGCTTGTGGTGGCTGCGGCTGGCGTCCTGGCTCTCGTCGCCGAACGATATGTCGAGCTGGCAGCCAATCAGCGGCTGGACGCCGTCCTTCACCGCGTATTGCGCGAACTCCAGCGCGCCGAAGAGATTGTTCGTGTCGGTGATGGCGATCGCCGGCGCGGCGTCCTTCACCGCATGGCCGACGATCTTCTTGGCCGGCAGCGCCCCTTCGAGCAGCGAATAGGCCGAATGCACGCGCAGATGCACAAACGGCCGCAGTGGCGGCTCCGGCGCTGCCGTTGTCGTCATTGCTTCACGCAGAATTGGATCGCGCGGCGGCCGCTCGCTGCTCATGCTCTATCGATCTCAGACTCAAAAATGGCTTCCGCGCCATTGTTTCGAAATGGCGCGGTCCGGTCGAGCAAAAATAGGGATTGGGCACAGTCAATTGAAGCGACCGCGCGGTGGCCGCCAACCTGCGGCTTACTGGTTGGTGGCGGTGCCCTTGCCGAGGATATCCTGCGCGAGCGCGATCGCCGTGCGGCGGTCGGCCTCTCCGGCCAGCGAAAAGGCCTCTTCCTGCATGCCGCGGATCCACGGCTGGTCGGTAGGCGATGCACGCTCGAGCGCCGCCGTCATCATGGCGAGCCCACGCACCACCCGGCCGCTCTGGAAGAGCAGGTTGCCGAGCGTCGCCTGCGCTCCCGCATGGCCCTTTTCCGCGGCGAGTTGGAACCAGCGGCCGGCCTGGCGAATGCTGGCCTTCACGCCGCCTTCGCCCTTCAGGAACATGTTGCCGATCTCGAACTGGGCGCTGGGGTTACGGTAATTGGCCGCCGCACGCATGTAGTATTCCTGTGCGGCAATTGGATTGGCCTGGACCGGGCTTCCCGGAATGCCGGTCTTGAGGTAGCCGGCGAGCGCAACCAACGCGTCGGAGACATAGCTTTCGTCGCGGCTGCCCGGCTCGACGTCCTGCTCGACGATCTCGGAGAAGAACTTGAACGCCTCGTAATCGTCGCGCGTCACGCCGTCGCCTGCCGCATACATGCGGGCAAGCTTCCACGTCGCACCGATCTGGCCGTTTTCGGCGGCATAGCGGTAGGCTTCGGCAGCCTGGTCCTTGTGGCCGCTCTTGTAGGCTGAATAGCCGAACTGGAAGACGGCCCATGGGTTGGATTCGGCCTTCACGCTGCCGCCTTCGTCGAACACCTTGTCGTCGAACGCGATCGCGCAATTGGCACCGGCGGCAACCATGCCGACGCCTAGAACACAACTCCTGACCAACCGAAACGTCCGCATCGCAGCATGTCTCTTGCACGCCCGTACGGCTGCAAGTCCTTTGGCGAGCCGCAAACCTGGCGGCCGGCGAGTCTTCCCGCCGCGCCGGTCGGACTCCCGATCCAGCGCGGTTTTAAATGCGTCGCCCGCTCCGTCATACGCATAGTCTTCAGCGCCGTATTTCGTGGCGCCCGCAACAAGCTGGCAGAAGATGCCGTCGATCCAGTTGCGCCGAGCAGGATGCTCGCGATTTTCGGCCAAAGTACGACCCGCACGCAGGGCTTTTTCGGCTTTCCCGCAGTTTGGTAAATCAGACCTGTCGGTAACTCTGGCGTCCATACTTTTCCTTGCCGCCCAACGCGCGGCACGCTTCCCGTGCACCCGTCTTTTCTACGGCGCCGCTCCGAAGAGACCTTTCGGGTGCGCCCGGTTTATGGCGGGAACGGGGCAATTCGTGTGGCCGAAACCATACCGCAATGGATGTTGAGAGAGTGTTGCCAAAACGTCACAAATCACGGATGCGACGCAAGCGTAGCGTGTGAGCAACACCGCCGTTCGCGGCCAAGAAAAAAGCCCGGCTATGCCGGGCTTTTTCGCTTAATTTCTATTGGCTTACCACTGAATCTTGTAGCCCGCCGAAAGCGCATAGACCCAGTCGCCATCGACGCTGAAGCCGAAGCTGGAGCCGGGGTCGACCTGGCCGGGCAGTTGGGGCTGGGTTTCAGCCGACACGCTGGCCGAGGTCAGGTAGCTGATTGCACCGCCGAAGCGAACCTCACCGCCGAGCTTGTCCTTGATCGAGACGCCTGCTGCAGCCGTGTAGCTGTCGCTCAGCGTGTCTTCGGTGGTCGACACGCCGCGGTCCCAGGTCAGACCGACGACGCCGGATATGGTTTCGCTGAAGGCGTGGCCGATGCCGCCGGTCACCGTCCAGCCGTCCTTGTAGTAGTACTCAAGTTCCTTCGGTCCGCCGATCGGCGGCGGTGCGCCTAATATCGTGTAGTCAAGCTTGTCCAGAACGCTCCAGTCCATCCAACGGACCGAACCGAATGCCAGCCATCCCGGCGCAATACCACTTTGGACTTTCAACTCGACGGACTGCGGCAAGGTGCCGGATCCAGCGGTCGGGAGCGCGGGTAGCGAAAACCCGTTTGCAAACCTCACAACGAAGGTGTCGCCGCTCGTGCCGCCGGGCGAATGATCGATGGCCGACCGATACATCAGTTGAGCGCGCAGAGCGATCTCAGGAATTTCGTAGGCGACCCCGATCCTGTAGCCCGGACGATATTTATCGTTGAAGCTGAGAGTGCCGGTCGTGCCCGGGTCCGCACTGACGATGCCCGGCAGGAATTCGACAGTCTGCGAGTAGCTGAAATCCTGCATGAAGCCGCCGCCCAGCAGCCATGCGCGGCCCTTCGAGAGGTCAAACTTGTATCCGCAGGTCAGCCCGAATTCGTTGGTCTCGAATCCTTCCCTGACCGTTCCGGTACCATCGGCCTGCTGTCCGAACAGAATTGCCTGCGGTCCGTACTCCGAATCTGCGCCAAACGGCTGGGTGTACGTCCCGGCGCAGCGCATATCGTTTGTTAGATTGAACTTCACCGCCAAGGAGGGAATTGCATATGACTGCGTGTAGTCGCCGTCTGTGCTTTTGACCTCCGTCCCCGGCGGGCCTAGGAACTGAGGTATGCCAGGCCCTGCCTCCGGGATGGTCAGTGTATCGTATCCGCGTCGCGGCATGACGATCGTCACGCCGGCCCGCATATTGAAGTTGCCTTCCTCGAAGATGAGGTC
>JAEYXI010000059.1 GCA_023428515.1 Pseudomonadota bacterium
CGCCGAACATCTGGACCCAGGCGGAGACGTCGAGGAAGCCGGTACCCGAGGAGTTGGGGTTCGGCATGACGACGTGGCCCTTGTATTCGGGTTTCGTCAGATCCTTCCAGGATTTGGGCGGCGTCAGGCCAAGCTTCTCGGCCTCGACCGTGTTGTAGCAGAGCGCGGCGACATAAGCGTCCATGCCGACCCAACTCGGCGGAGTTGAGGAATCCACGAACTTCGGATCGAGCTTGTCCACGCCGGCGGGCGCATAGGGCTCGAGCATGCCCTCGCTCTTGAGCAGCAGCAGCGAGGTGGCGGCGACACCCCAGACCACGTCGGCCTGCGGATTGTTCTTCTCGGCAAGCAGCTTCGCGGTCATCACACCGGTCGAATCGCGAACCCAATTGATCTTGATGTCGGGATTGGCGGCTTCGAATGTCTGCTTGTAGCGGTCCAGATCGACCGCTTCGATCGAAGTGTAGACGGTCAGCGTCGTCTCGGCGAATGCGGCTGAAGCTGAAAGGACCGTGGCGAATGCCGCGAGAATGGCGGCTCTCTGTTTTGTCATGATCATGTTCCCCGTTGATTGGCACCGGCAGCGGATGCAAGGGGACGGCTGCTCTGCGGCACGGCCGGTTCTGCCGGCTCCTGACGTCCACGGGGTCGATCGTGAGGAAAGTAGCGCGATAAGTAAAATCTATTTATTCGATGGCATCATCGCCTCAGGCGATAGTCCGGCCTACCCGGAAAACGCCATGGTGACCACGCCGCCCGCTACGACGAGAGCGGCCAGGACACGGCCTGCCCATGGACGCTCGCCGAAGAGCAGTACGCCGATCAGCGCGGCAATAATGACGCTGGATTCGCGCACGGCGGAAACTGCGGCGATCGGGGCTATCGTCTTCGCATAGAGCACCACGCCGTAGGCGAGCACCGAGAGCGTGCCTCCGACAAGTCCGATCGAAAACGCTTTCCAGGCGATTTTCTGGCGTCGCATGACGCGTGGGCCCAAGACGGCCAGCACAACCGGGGCCTCGAGAAAGAACAGCCAACCCATGTAGCCTGTCGGGCTTTCCGACCAGCGCACGCCAACGCCGTCGGCGACAGAATAGGCGGCTATGCTGAGGCCGAGCAGGACCGCGAAGCCAACAGCGGTGCGGTCCGCATGCGCTGCTCCGCCCTGGAGCGCTATGAAGCCGATGCCGAGACAGATCGCCGCGAGTCCGGCCCAACCCAGCGCGTCGAGTGTCTCGCCAACGATCAGATAGGCGCCAAGCGCCACCAGCGCCGGCGCAAGCCCGCGAGAGATCGGATAGACCTGGCTGAGATCGCCCAGCCGATAGGCCTGGAAGAGCAACAGGTAGTAGCCGTAGTGGATGATCGTCGATGCAAGGAGTGACGGCCAGCTCGCGGGAGCAGGAGGCTCCGAGATTACGATCAGGAACAGGCCGCCGACAGTGTGCATCGCGGCCACCGCGGCAAGCGTCAGCGCCCTGTCCCCGGCATTCTTGACGATGGCGTTCCAACTCGCATGCATGAATGCGGCAGACAGCACGAGCGTAAGTGCGAAGGCGGACAATTCAGCCGCCGAAGAGATCGTCGACGGTTTCCTCGCCGATGGCGAATGCCGTGCTGGCTCCGGTGCCGCTGGTGATCATCACCAGCCGGGTGTCGCTGTCGATCGTGTCCCTGAAATGGGCACGAACGGGCGCCGACGAATATGTGCCGGTCCAGCGCGCCGTCACCTGTGGGGTGGTCGAGAACACGCGGCCGAACTCCCTCAGGATCAATCCGTCGACCGCCTCCGATGCGAAGGGATCGGGCGTATGTGCATAATGATGCGAGTCGCCCACAACAAGCGACCCGTCGGCGCTCTGCACGGCGATCACGTGGACACCGTTCTGCAGGGCGTCGGCACACTCGTCTTCGAGTCGCGCACGCAACCGGGATGCCTCCGGCAGCGAAGCGTAGCCGCCGTAGCGGACCAGGCTGAGATCGGAGACGACGGCTGCGCCGAGCCTGGGGCCGCCCGCCGAGAGGCGCAGCATCTGCAGTTTGCAGCGCTGCACTTCATGGCTGGCGATCGCCTCGGCAAATAAGCCGGCAAGATCGTCGCCCGGACATATGACAACCTTCCGCGCTCGGATCTGTCCCTCGCTGGTTTCCACGACCGGCGGCGCAACATAGCGAACATGAGCGCCGTACCTGAACGCGACTTTCCACTTGTCGGCGAGCAGCGCGGCGATCCTCGGGATGGCTTCGCGCGATTCGACCCGGATCTCCGAAGGGCTGGAGAGTCCGCCGCGCAGCCGGTCGAGATTCAGGCCGGGCTGGCGCTGTTCCATCTCCCGCTTGGAGAGCAGAGAGCAGCCCGAACCGCCATCACTGGCAGCGAACGCCTCCAGCAGGTCCATCGCCTCCGCGCGCTGGGCCACCGCCAGAAGCCCGCGATGCAGAATGTCTATTCCCGCAGGACCCGCAATGTCGAGCCAAACCTCGCGCGATCGTTCAGCCAGCCGACGCTGGCGTCCGGGTTCCTCACCGGAGACGACGACGAGGCCAAAGTTGCGAAGCGACGCGCCGTTGGCGCGGGCATCGCGGTCGATGACGACGACGCTCAGGCCCCGCTTGGCGGCGGCAAGCGCATGCGCCAGCCCGACAATGCCGGCGCCGACAACTGCGAGATCGAAGGTCAAGATGGCATGCTCACCATGGCAGCGAGAAGGTTTTGACGTTAGTGAAGCTTTTCATCGCCTCTATCACGCCTTCCTTGTAGCCGTTGCCTGAATCCTTGATGCCGCCGAAAGGGCTCATCTCGATGCGGTAGCCCGGGACTTCCCAAATGTTGACTGTGCCCACCTTGAGGCCTGCGATGTATTTCTGCATGCGGCGGTAGTCGTTGGTGCAGACGCCCGACGACAGGCCGAAAGCGGTGGAATTGGACAGACGGATCAGCGCGTCGTCGTCGTCCGGTGCGCGGATGATCGGCACGATCGGCCCAAAAGTTTCTTCCATGACGAGTTCGGACTCGTGCGGCACCCGGTCGACCACGATCGGCGGCAGCAGCGCTCCCTTGCGACCGGGATCGTAGAGGATTTCAGCGCCCTGTTCGGCAGCCATGTGGACGCGCTTCTCGAACAATGCCGCGGCTTTTTCGTGCACGACGGTACCGAGCTGGGTCTTCGCGTCCATCGGGTCGCCGAAGACGATCTTCTTCGCCCGCTCCAGCACCAGCGGCACGAAGCGGTCCGCGACCTTTTCCTGAACCAGGATGCGCTTTACTGCGGTGCAGCGCTGGCCGGAATTCTTTGTTGCCCCGGCCACCGCCAGATCCGCGGCTTTTGCCAGATCCTCGTCTGACAGGTCGTTGAGTATGATCAGCGGGTCGTTGCCGCCGAGTTCCAGAACCTGCCGCCTGTAGCCCGCCTTCGACGCGATCAGCTTGCCGACGGGAACGCCGCCGGTGAAGGTGATCAGATCGATGTTGGGATTGGTGATCATCTCGTCGCCGATGTCCTTCGGCCAGCCGGTGACGACCGACAGCATTTCCGGCGGCAGTCCCGCTTCGTAGAGGATGTCGGCGAGCACCAGCGCGGTCATCGGCGTCAGCTCGGTCGGCTTGACGACGACACAGTTGTTGGTGGCGATTGCGGGCGCCACCTTGTGCGACACCATGTTGAGGGGATGGTTGAACGGCGTGATCGCCGAGATGGCGGCCAGCGGCTCGCGCACGGTGAAGATCTTGCGCGCCTTGCCGTGCGGGGTGAGGTCGCAAGAGAATATCTGACCATCGTCATGCAGGCAGAGTTGGCCGGCCAGCGTGAAGACGTCGAAGGCGCGGCCGACCTCGTAGAGCGAATCCTGCTTGGAGATGCCCAGTTCAAGCGTCACCAGGTCGGAGATATCGTCCTTGCGCGCGTCCAGGAGCTCGGCGGTCTTCAGGAGAATGCGCTGCCGCTCGTAGCGGGTCAGCTTCGGCTGGTAGGAGGCGGCGATCTCGAAGGCGCGGCGGGCGTGCTCCGCGCCGCCAGCGGGCACGGTGCCGACCACCGTGTCGTCCCACGGATAGCGAACCTCGAGCGTGTTCTCGGCATCGACCTTCTTGCCGGCGATGCGCATCGGTTCGTGGCGGACCTTGATGCCTGGCTCGGCCTTGGTCATGGCTGGCTCCTCAGTTTGCCGGCTGCGCGGCCGCCATGGCAGCGTAGTAGAAGGCATCGAAGTTGCGAAGCGCCGGCGCGTCGGGCATCTCCGGCAGAACGCGGTTGACGATGAACGGGACGGTCTGCTCGGTCAGGCCGCCGTGCGAGCGCAGCGGCTCGTCGAGCGCGGCCAGATTGTGCCGGTGCTCCGACGTTCCGACAGTGATATTCTCGCCCGA
Source organism: Pseudomonadota bacterium (assembly GCA_023428515.1). The sequence goes on from JAEYXI010000059.1 coordinate 4,367, forward strand.
CACCATGACGATGTCGCCGATGCGGTCCTCGGGAAGCTCGTAACGGGCGCATGCTTCCTCGCGCCCGAGAACGACAGTGATGCCGTCGATTGCGGCGAGCCGCTTCATGACGTCGGCGCGATCGGCGCCCTTCGGCAGGTAGGCGGTGGCGAAGGAACCTAGCGCTCCGTGGTGAACGACATAGGGGTCGGTGATCGGCAAGATGACGCGGGCAGCGTCCTTGCCGAGCCACTCGTCCAGCAGATCCTGCACGTAGATCACCGAAGGCGAGCCGTCGGCATGATGCTTCGGCTTCATCCCATGGTCGGCCGTCACGACGATTGCAGCGCCCAGGGCGTCGAGCTCGGCGAGATACTTGTCGAACATGGCGTAGAAGTCGTTCGCTTCCTTCACGCCGGGTGCGTATTTGTGCTGCACATAGTCCGTTGTCGTCAGGTACATGACGTCAGGCTGGAATTCCTTCAGCAGCTTCACCCCGGCCGCGAACACGAATTCGGAGAGGTCGGCCGAATAGACTTCCGGCACCGGCCGGCCGAGCCACTTCGACGCGTTGTCGATACCGTTTGCCGTCTTGGTCGTGGTATCGGCCTTCTCCGACGAGAAGCAGACCGCGCGGTCCTCGTCATAGGCCAGCCCGTGGCCCAGCAACGCGCGCAGCTTGTCCTTGGCGGTGACCACCGCCACCTTGGCGCCGGCGTCGTAGAACGCCTTGAAGACGGTGGGGGCGCGAAGGAACTTCGGATCGTTCATCATCACCTCCTCGCCCGTTTCCGGGTTGTAGAGATAGTTGCCGCAAATGCCATGCACCGCGGGCGGACGGCCGGTCGCGATCGAGAGGTTGTTCGGGTTGGTAAAGCTCGGAATGACCGAGTGGGCGGTGCGCACGGTGCCTTTCGCCATCACGCGCTCCAGCGCCGGCATCAGGCCGGCGGCGATCGCCTCGTCGAGATAGGCGGGTTCGCAGCCGTCAAGGCAGATCGCGATCGCCGGAATACGCGGCCAGGCATAGGAACGTCCGTTGGCCGAGACGGTGACGGGGGACATCTGGTTCATGGTCATTCCTCAACTCTCTCAGGTCGGTGCCTGTTTCGCGCATTCCAATCCATTTGCCCAATCGCAATTCTGAATTGGATGGATTGATCTGCTCTATGGTTCCGGTCCTTCGTTACGCCGCCAGCTTGGATCGCTCGTCGAGCGCGGCCTTCGGCGGGGCAGCGCTGGCGACGCCCATCTCGGCCAGAGACTGGCGGGCTGCCTCGACCACGCGGCGCATGACATGCTCGTCCATGCGTCCGATGCAGCCGACGCGGAAGGAGTCCACCACCGTTAGCTTGCCGGGATAGATGATGAAGCCCTTGTCTTTCATGAGATCGTAGAAGGTGGAAAAGACGAAGTTCGGGTCGGCCGGGCAGAAGAAGGTGACGATGATGGGTGACAGCCACTGGTCGGACAGCAGCGTCTCGAAGCCGAGTTCGCTCATGCCCGCGACCATCACGTCGCGGTTGCGCGCATAGCGTGCCCCGCGCGCGGCGACCCCGCCTTCCGCCTCATGCATCTTCAACGCCTCGATGAAGGCGGCCACGACGTGGGTCGGCGGCGTGAAGCGCCACTGGCCTGTCTTCTCCATCGTCGCCCACTGGGCATGGACGTCGAGCGACAGCGAATGGCTGTTGCCCTTGGCCGCTTCCAGTTCCGACTTCTTTGCGATGACGAAGCCGAAGCCGGGTACGCCCTCGATGCATTTGTTGGCTGACGACACCATGGCCTCGTAGCGGATACGGCCGGCTTCGAGCGGAATGGCGCCGAATGCGCTCATCGAGTCCACCAGAAGCTTGCGGCCGCGTGAATAGACGGCATCCGAGATTTCGGCGACGGGATTGAGGATGCCGGAACTGGTCTCGCAATGGATGGCGATGACGTGGGTGATGGCGGGGTCCGCGTCCAGCGCGGCGGCCACCTCGTGCCCACGCGGCGGCAGGTAGTCGCCCTTGTCGATCAGCGTGTAGGCGCGGCCGAGATACTGCATCGTCTGCGCCGCGCGAAGCCCGTAGGCGCCGTTCGCCAGCACGAGCACCTTGCCGTCCTTGGGCACGAAGGAGCCGAGCATCGCCTCGACGCAGAAGGAACCCGATCCCTGAATGGGGACGCAGTCGTATTCACCCCGTGCATCGCCGGCGAGCGCAAGCAGACGGCGGCGCAGGTCCGCCGTCATGGCGCGGAAATCCGCATCCCAGGAGCCCCAGTCCTTAAGCATTGCCTGCTTGACGGAATAGGCTGTGGTCAGCGGGCCGGGGGTCAGCAGGTACGGTTCGCCGAGTGCGGGCGCTTCGAACGGGGCATTGCTCGATAATTCCTGCGCCATGTCGCGCTCCTTCGATCCAGTCGGCGGCACCATGCGCTCGGCGTTTCTATTTGCCAAATCGTTATTTTGTATTCATCAATAAGTGCAGCCGATAGATGATGCGCCTACTGCTGGCGAAGTGCGGAGCCGGAGACGATGCGATACGTCCAACTGCGAGCCTTTCACTACGTCGCGATCTGTGGCGGATTCTCGCGCGCGGCTGAGGCGCTTTTCCTGACGCAGCCGGCGATCTCGGATCAGGTGCGCAAGCTGGAGGAGGAATATGACGTCCTCCTTTTCAATCGGCACAAGAAACAGGTGACGCTCACCCAGCAAGGCCAGAAACTGCTGGAGATCACACACCGTATGTTCGACACCGAGCAGCAGGCGCTCGATCTCCTGTCGGAATCGAAAGCGCTGAGGTCGGGTACGCTGCGCATCGTCGCCGATGCCGCCCATCACCTGCTGCACGTGCTGGGCCCGTTCCGAGAGCGGTATCCCGGCATCCGGATTACCGTCCGGTCGGGCAATACGCAGACAGTCATCTCCAGCCTTTTCGCCTACGAGGCGGACCTCGGCGTGCTGGGCGAAATTCCGGAGGGCAGGGAGTTCGAGATCCTGCGCCTCAACTCGACGCCGATCATCGCCTTCGTCGCGGGCTCGCATCCGCTCGCCAGCCGCAACTCGCTCACCGTCGCCGAACTCGCGGAGCATCCGCTGATCATGCGGGAGCGCGGCTCGAAGACCCGGTACAAGCTGGAGGCGATGGCGCAGAGCCAGGGCGTGACGCTGAAGCCGACGCTCGAGGCGGAGGGGCGCGAGGCGGTGCGGGAGATCGTTGCGTCGGGCGCCGGCGTCGGCTTCGTCTCATCGGCGGAGTTCGGCGAGCACGAGCGGCTCGCGCCGATCAGGATCGACGCCCCGGAGGTGATGATGGACGAAGCGCTCATCTGCCTGCGTGAGCGCGCAGGCGGCAAGCTGGTGCGGGCGTTCTGGCAGGTCGCCGAAGAGGTCGGCGTGAAAGACTGACGCCTCCGGCAGGCGCGTGCGTCTTAGCTGGCCGGCTGTGCGAGCCGGCTCTCCAGAAGATCGCCGCTGCGCTTGAGAATCGGGTAGGCGACTGTGGCGAGCAACGAATTGATCTCCTTCAGCCCGCGCGCGATCTCGAGGTGCATGCCGCTGGTCTCGATGCTTTCAGGCGTGCCCGACTGCAGCCGCTTGAGATGCCGGTCGTGACTCGCCCGGGCGAGCTCGCGCATCTTCTCCTTCTCGACCACCAGTTGGCGCGCCGAAGGCAAGTCCTGCGAGACGAGCACGTTGAGCGCCAGATGCATGTTCTCCAGCAAGCGCTGGTGAAGATCGCTGAGTTCGCTCCATCCCTCGTCGGAGAAACGCCATTTCTTCTGCGCCCGTTCTTCCGCAAGAAGCAGCAGGTTCTTCGCGACGATGTCGCCGGCGTGTTCGAGGTTGATCGCGAAGTCGGTCAGCTCGATGCTGCGCCGCGTGGCCTCGCCGGTCATCTCGCCGCGATTGACCTCGGCGAGATACAGCTTGATGTCCGTATGAGCCTGGTTGACGCCGTCGTCGATCGACTTGACGCGGGCGATCTCGGCCATATCGCCGCCCTTCAACAGGTCCATCACTGGACGAACCATCACTTCGACCAGTTCGCCCATCCGCAGCAGTTCGCGGGTCGCGCTGGCCAGCGCAAGGCGCGGTGTGCCGATGACCGCGCGATCGAGCGCGCTCGACCGGCGCCTAAGGGGGTCCCGGTCGGCCTCTACCTGCGGCGCTGCCGGCATGATGCGAGCGAGGAGCCGTTCCATTGGCGTGACCAGGGGCAGACAGACGACGACAAGCGCTGCGTTGAATAGGAGATGTAAGTTCACCAGCGCAGAACCGGGGTCTGAGCCTAGCATTTCCAGCGGCAGCGGGGCGCCCTCGAACAGGCCAAGCGCCACGACCGCGCCGGCGGCGCGGAACAGCAGATTGGCAGCCGGTAGGCGGGACGCTTCCACACGCATGCCGCGCGACAGCCAGTAGGCGATGAGGCCGCCGCCGAGATTGGCGCCGAGAACCATCGGCACGGCCGCCTCGAGCGAGATCAGCCCCTGGCTCGCGAAGGTGGCAAGCATCAGCACGGAGGCGACGCTCGAATGGATGAGCCAGGTGAACACCGCGCCGAGCAGGAACGCGGTGACGTAGTCCTGCGCGAGGTAGCCGGCGACCGCAGGCAGCATGTTGCCCTCGCGCAGCGGACCGGTCGCGGTCGCAATAAGCTGCAGCGACATCAGGACGAAGCCGATGCCGAGGATCATCCGCCCGGTTTCGCGCGCCTTCTGGCCATGCATCTTCAGGAACATCAGGCCGCCGAGGAACAGGCACACTGGCACCAGCCAGGCGAGATCGAAGGAAAGGACGCGGACGACGATCGCCGAGCCGAGATCGGCTCCGAGCAGCACGGCTATCCCGGTGGATACCGGCAGGGCGCCATTTGCGGCCAGACCGCAGGCAAGAATGGCGACAGCCGTCGAACTCTGAAGCAGCGTCGCCATCGCTGTGCCGCCCGCGGCAGCAAGCACGCGGCCCCGGCGCGCCTGCCCCATCAGTCGCCGGAGCGGCTCGCCATGGGCGCGCTCCACACCGGTGCGGACCATGTGGACCGCAAAAAGCAGAAGCATGGTCGCGCCGGCCAGGTGGAGAAGGATCATGGAGAAGTGCATGGGCCGCGGCTCCAGAACAAGCCCACAGCACTCGCCCTTCCGGCGTCATTGGTCAAATCGATACTATCAATGAAAAGATAGGCTGCACCTATCAGATCTTTCTCCCGACGGCGGTCTTCCTGTCGGAAAGCACCGTTTCCATGAAGGCTTCTATCTTGGGCGAGTTGCGGCGCTCCAGGAGGCAGGCAAGCCGGTATTCGGTCCTGATCGATGCGTCGGAGAAGCTGATCGTCGTCAGGCGCGGATGCGCGACGAACTCGAAATCCGCTACCACACCAATGCCGAGGCCACGCTCCACAGCCTTCCAGATCCCTTCACGCGAGCCGATTTCGAGGAAAGGCCTGATTTCCACTCCCGCAGCGCCGGCCGCCTGCTCCAGCGCGCGCCGGGTCGTTGAGCCGGTCTCGCGCAGGATGAGCGGCTGGCCGGCCAGTTCGGCAATCGAGACGCGCCGGCGGGCGTTCCACGGATGATCCGTATTGACGAAGACGACGACCTCGTGGGTGCTGAACGGCACGGAATAAACACGGGGATCGTCGACGACGTGAGCCAGGATCGCGACGTCCGCCTCCAGTTCGATGATCCGCTGCAAGGTCTGATCCGAATTGCCGAGCAGCATGGTGACCTTGATGCCGGGATAGGCGGCGAGGAAGCGGGCGATCATGTCGGTCGCGTGAAAAGGACCGACTGCGGCGACGCGCAACTGGCCCATCGTCAGGCGGCCGCTGCTCAGCAAGAGTTCGTCGGCTTCCTCGCTGAGCTTCATGATCCGGCGGCTGATTTCAAACAGCGCCGCCCCGGTCTCCGTCAGCTCGACGCGCCGGCCGCGACGAACGAGAAGTTCGACGCCATAGCGCTCCTCCAGTTCCTTCACCTGTGTGGTGACGGTTGGCTGGCTGATGTTCAGCGCCTGCGCGGCGGCCGTGAAACCGCGATTTTCGGCAACTGCGTGGAAGGAACGGAGGTGGGTGAAAACTATAGCCATGGTCAATGATACGCGCGGGAAATTTGTATTAGTCAATGGACGGAAAGTTGGACACGGTTCCAGGCGTAAGGAAATTCAACCTGGGAATTTGCCGTGTGGTCCTATCGAAACCCGGTCGACGTTCGGTTCGGACAAGGGAGCTTTTCAAGGCTCGGCTCGCTGCTCGGCGGGCGTCCCTATGTTCTTGTCACCTACGGTGAGCCATATTTCCGCTCGCTGGCGAGCGACCTGGCGAAAAGCGCGGGAGAGCCGCTGCTGATGATCGAGGACATCGCGCCCAACCCGGACATCGCGCTTCTCGAGCAACAGGTCTCGCGTTTCGTCGGCATCACCGCCGCGCCGGTGATCGTCGCACTCGGGGGCGGATCGGTCATCGACTCGGCCAAGGTCTTCGCGGCCGCCCGCGGCAACTTTGCCGCGATGGACGCCTATCTGAAGAAGAGCGCTTCTGCGGAGACGCTGTCGCCATGGCCGCTGATCGCGGTTCCGACGACGGCGGGAACGGGCAGCGAGGTCACCTGCTGGGGCACGGTCTGGGACAGTGCCAATGGCGAGAAGCATTCACTGGCGCATCCAGGCCTCTATCCCCAGTTCGCGCTGGTCGATCCGAGCCTGATGATCGGCAAGCCGCGCGAACTGACCATCCAGACCGGGCTCGACGCGCTGTCGCATTCGCTGGAAAGCCTCTGGAACCGCAACGCGAACCCCGTGTCCGCGGCAAATGCCGTCGCGGCCGCGCGGGGCGTGCTGTCGACGCTGCCGGCCCTTGCCGGCGACCTGCGCAATCCGCAGCTTCGCGAACGGATGGCGCGGGCCGCGACCCTTGCCGGCTTCGCCTTCTCCAACACGAAGACGGCGATCGCGCATTCGCTGTCCTACCCCATAACGCTCAGGCACGGCGTGCCGCACGGGATCGCCTGCTCGTTCTCGCTGCCGATGATCATCCGCAGCGTCGCCGGGCACGACGGCATCTGCGAGGAAGGTCTGCGCTCGATCTTCGGCGCCGACGCGGCGGGCGCGGCCGAGCGCCTGGAAATCACACTCGACAAGCTCGGGGTCTCGACCGATTTCCGTTCCTACGGGATAGGGGAAGACGAATGGCGCGAGCTGATCGATACCGCGTTCGAGGGAGAGCGCGGCCAGAACTTCATCGGCAGCCGGGAGGAACTGCTTGCCGTTGCCGGACTGGAGGGGACAGGCCGAAAGGCTGTTGCATAGCTGCAAGTGTGACTGGACCCACCGGCAGTCCCGCATCGTCCAAGCTCAACAGGGAGGAGAAAACCGTGAAGCTTGTTACCCGCATACTCGTATCGATGGCCACCGCCGGCGCGGTCGCCGCTTATGTGTCCGCTGCCCTTGCACAGGAATGCAAGGATCCGGACCAACTCGTATTCTCGATCATCCCGACGGAAGAGACGACCCAGGAGCTTGACATCTACCAACCCCTCCTGGCCGCCTTGAAGGAGAAGACTGGAAAGCCCGTCGAGTTCTTCATGCCGACGTCCTACGCCTCGGTCATCGAAGGCATGGTCAACGGCTGGGTCCAGATCGGCGTGCACGGACCGAACTCCTACGTGCTCGCCAAGGAAAAGGACACGACGCTGGAAGTCTTCGCCACCTACACGAAGACCAAGGGCCACTTCCAGGAGGAGGGGCCTGGTTACCGCGCCGTACTGGTCGTGCGGGCAGACTCCAAATTCGACAGCATCGACTCCCTGAAAGGATCGGTGGTCGGTCTCGCCGACCCGGCGAGCACCTCGGGCAACCTTATGCCGCGCATGGTGTTCGGCGAAGAGATAGGTACCGGTCCGGAACTGGAGAAGTACTTCTCCAAAGTGGTCTATACAGGCGGGCATGACCAGTCGGCGCTGGCAGTCAAGGAAGGCCGCGTCGACGACGCCTTCGTCGCCACCCACCGCCTCGACAACGTGATCGACCGCGGCCTTGCGGCGCCCGAGGATTATCGCGTTCTCTGGCAGTCCGGTATCATCCCGCAGGATCCGATGGTCTATCGCAGCGATCTCTGCGAGCCGATCAAGGCGGCGATCAGGGAAGCCTTCCTGACTCTGCACGAGAACGCCGACGCGAAGCCGTTCTTCGAAGGCATCAATTCGACCAAGTTCGTGCCCATGCAGGACAGCGACTACGACATCATCCGCAAGCTGGTGGCGGCTGAGAAAGCAGCCGAGGGCCAGTGAGACACGAGATGGGCATCCTGGAAGGCCGCGGCGAACGCGGCCTTCCGGCAGGCAGGGAGGGCCAGTTGCCAGTCCTCGAAGTACGCGGCCTCAAGGTCAGCTATACGTCCAGCGGACCGCAGATCCTGAAAGGGATCGACTTCGCGGTCGACGGCAACGACTTCTGCGCCGTTATCGGCCCCAGCGGCGCCGGCAAGTCGACGCTGATCCGGTGCGTCAACCGGCTCGTCGAGCCGACAGAGGGCGACATCGTTCTGTTCGGCCAGAAGGTGCGGGAGTTGCACGGCGGCGACCTACGCCGGCTGCGACGGCGCATCGGCATGATCTTCCAGGAGTTCAACCTGGTGAACCGCATGTCGGTGATGGACAACGTACTGTCCGGCCGGCTGGGCTACACGGGCGCGTTCCGCTCCTTCTTCAAGGCGTTTCCGAAGGAGGATATCGACCGGGCGCTGCATCTCCTGGAGCGAGTCGGGCTGCAAGACCATGTCGACAAGCGAGCCGACGCGCTGTCGGGCGGCCAGCGGCAGCGGGTGGGCATTGCCCGTGCGCTGATGCAGAAGCCGGAGATCCTCCTGCTGGACGAGCCGACCTCGGCGCTCGACCCGAAGATATCGCGCGACGTGATGGGCCTGATCCGCGAGCTTGCGGACGAATTCAAGGTGCCGGTGCTCTGCAACATCCACGATGTGCAACTGGCTCTAGAGACCTGCAACCGCATTATCGGCATGCAGGACGGCTGGAAGAAGTTCGACGGTCCGTCGGAGGGCATGAAGAAGCAGGACCTCGACGAGATCTACGCGATGGAGGTGCTGTGATGAGCGTCGCCGCCGCGCCGGTTTCCGAGCATGGTTTCGACGCCTGGGTTGCGCACAAGCGCAGCCGGCGGGTCAACAACTGGTTGATCGTGGCCGGCGGGCTGGCGGTGCTTGCCTGGTGTTTCTGGGACACCATCATGGTCGACACGGACTGGCAGCGCATGGGTGGCGCGCTGGGCATCATCGGCACGTTGGAGCGCTTCTTCTGGATCGACTGGTCGCTGGCGCCGAAGCTCATCGTGCCGGCGCTGGAGACGCTGATGATGGCGACGCTGGGCACGCTGCTCGGCTGCATACTCTCGTTGCCCGTCGCCTGGTTCGGCGCGGCGAACGTGACACCGAACAAATATATCTTCTATCCGATCGGCCGCTTCCTGATGGTGCTGTCGCGCTCGATTCACGAGATCATCTGGGCACTGCTCTTCGTCGGCGCCGTGGGCCTGGGCGCGCTGCCCGGCATCCTTGCAGTGGCGATGCGTTCGATTGGCTTCATCTCCAAGATCACGGCCGAGGCGATCGAGAACATTGATCCCAAACCGGTCGAGGCGATCCGCGCCGTTGGCGGCAACCAGTTCCAGGTCATGTATTACGGCATCGTGCCGCAGATCCTGCCGGTCATCATAGGCACCATCATCTTCGAGTGGGACATCAACATCCG
>JAEYXI010000072.1 GCA_023428515.1 Pseudomonadota bacterium
GGGCAAGAGCCTGTCGGTCGGCGCGCCGGCGTCGGGCACCGAGCTCAACGCGCGCGCCATCTTCGCCGCCGCCGGCCTCACCTATGAGGATCTCGGCAAGGTCGAGTACCTGCCCTTCGCAGAATCCGTCGAGCTGATAAAAAACCGCCAGCTCGACGCCACGCTGCAGTCGGCGGGCCTCGGCGTCGCGTCGATCCGCGATCTTGCGACGTCGGTGCCGATCAACGTCGTTGCCGTGCCGAAGGCGGAAGTCGAGAAGATCGGCTCGCCCTACCTCTCCGTCATCATCCCGGCCGGCACCTATGAAGGCCAGGCCGAGGACGTCGAGACCGCGGCCGTCGGCAATTTCCTGATCACCCATGACGGGGTGCCGGAGGAAACCGCTTACCAGATGACCAAGCTGCTCTTCGAGAGCCTGCCGCAGTTGGTCGCCGCACACGCCGCCGCCAAGGCGATCGACCCCACCAAGGCGCTGGACGGCATGCCGGTCGAACTGCATCCCGGCGCGGCGCGCTATTACAAGGAAGCGGGGATACTGAAGTAATCGGCCCGCGACCGTGGCCACCCCGCAAAACGCCGCCGAAGCCGAGATCGTCGACGGCCTGCCGCCCGGCTGGGGCGACGGGCTCGGCGGCAGGATAGCCTTCGGCATCGCTGTCGCCTTCTCGGCCTTCCAGCTGGTGACGGCGGCCTACGCCTTCCTGCCCAGTCAGGTCGTAAGGGCGATGCATGTCGGCTTCCTGCTGCTGCTCGGCTTCGGGCTCATCGCCACGCTGCGGGCCAAGACCGCGTTCGGCAAGGCAGTTTTCTGGACGCTCGGCGTGCTCGGCTTCTCCACCGGCATCTACAACTGGGTGGAATACGTACCGCTGCTCCATCGCAGCGGCTTCCTCACCCCGCTCGACGTCGCCTTCGGCACGATCCTGATCGTACTGGTCTTCGAGGCGGCGCGGCGCCTGATGGGCTGGCCGCTGGCCATCATCGCCGGCATCTTCCTCGCCTACTGCTTCTTCGGCAACTACCTGCCGCCACCCTTCATCCATCGCGGCTACGACTTCGTACAGATCGTCGACTATTTCGCCTTCGGCACCGAGGGCATCTACGGCACGCCGGTCTACGTTTCGGCGGCCTACATCTTCATCTTCGTCGTCTTCGCCGCCTTCCTCGAACGCGCCGGCATGATCGCGTTGTTCAATGATGTGGCGCTCGGCCTGGTCGGCTCCTGGCGCGGCGGGCCAGCGCAGGTCTGCGTGCTGTCGTCGGCACTGATGGGCACCATTTCCGGCTCCGGCGTCGCCAACGTCGTGGCCAGCGGCCAGTTCACCATTCCGCTGATGAAGCGCTTCGGCTTCCGCGCGGCCTTCGCCGGCGGCGTCGAGGCGACCTCCTCGATGGGCGGCCAGATCATGCCGCCGGTGATGGGCGCCGTCGCCTTCATCATGGCCGAAACGCTCAACGTCCCCTATGCCGACGTCGTGAAGGCTGCGATCATCCCGGCCATCCTCTATTTCGGCGCCTGTTTCTGGCAGGTGCATCTCGAAGCCGGCAAGGCCGGGCTCGGCGGCATGCGCAAGGAGGACCTGCCCAGCGCCTGGCTCGCCATCAAGGAGCATTGGCCGCTCGTCCTGCCGCTGGCGGCGCTCGTCTATCTTCTCTTCGCCGGCTACACGCCGATCTTCGCCGGTACGATGGGCCTGGCGCTCACTGTAGTCCTGATCCTCGGCGCGCCGCTCGCCGCGCTCATCGGCCCATTCGCCTTCCGCGTCGTCTTCTGGATCGCGCTCGGCCTCGCCGCGGCGGCCTTCATGCGCTTCGGCGTCAATGTGCTGGCGCTGGTCATCGGCGCGCTGGTCGCCGCCTGCTTCCTGTTCAAGGGCGGACGGGAGACGCTGCGCATCTGCCTGGACTCTCTCGCCGAAGGGGCAAAGAACGCGCTGCCAGTCGGCATCGCCTGCGCCATCGTCGGCATCGTCATCGGCACGCTGACGCTCACCGGCATCGCCTCGACGATGATCGGCGCGATCATCGCGATCGGCGAGAACAACCTCTTCCTGTCGCTGGTGCTCACCATGCTGACCTGCCTGGTGCTCGGCATGGGCATCCCGACCATTCCCAACTACATCATCACCTCGTCGCTCGCCGGCCCGGCTCTGCTCGAACTCGGCGTGCCGCTGTTGGTCAGCCACATGTTCGTCTTCTATTTCGGCATCATGGCGGACCTGACGCCGCCGGTGGCGCTTGCCGCCTTCGCGGCGGCGCCGATGGCGAAGGAATCCGGGTTGAAGATCGGCATCCAGGCGTCGAAGCTTGCGATCGCCGGCTTCGTCGTTCCCTTCATGGCGGTCTACACGCCGGCGCTGATGCTGCAGGATCCCGGCCCGATCAGCCAGGCTTTCGGCTATCCGGTCGAGGTCGTCTACATTGTCGCAAAGGCCTGCCTGGGCATCGCTCTGTGGGGTGCCGCCGTCGTCGGCTTCCTCGTCGTGCGCCTCGCTTTCTGGGAGCGCATCGTCGCCTTCGCCGCCGGCGTGCTCTTGGTGCTTGCGCTGCCGCTCACCGACGAGATCGGCTGGGCGCTCGCCATCCTCTGGATCGGCTGGCACTGGTGGCGGGCGCGCCGCGTTCCCGTCCTGCAATGAGCCTTTGCATCCTTGCGGCGGGCAAGACGACGCTGCTCGCCGTCTCCGCCTTCACCCTGTCCTGGACCCATTCCATCGAGAAAACCCGCTGGGAGGAGGACTGGCGCGTGACGCCGGCCGGGCTGGAGATCGTCGAGGCGCGCGTGAAAGGCTCCGGCGCCGGCATGGAGCCGCCGGAAGGCGCCCTGCTCAGGGACGGATGGTGGAGCTACCGGCCGAAGATCGGCCCGCGCCCGACACTCGCACTGGCGGCCTCGGGAGCGACCGGCGCTGGGTGGCGGCTCTGCACGGATCAGGCTTGCATGGATCTTGGAGCGGAAGCCGGTCGGACAATCGAGCTATCCGCCTGCGACGGGACCAATCAGCCCCGATAGGAGCAGCGGCGCAACGTCGCCACCCTCTCGTCAGCGCCTATGTCAGTGAAATACCGCGGGCGTGCCGAGACGGCGCGCGCAGGCCGGGCCTGGACCGCGCATGTAATGGCGCTCAGGGCGATAGGTCGGCGCGACGAACTCGCGCAACGCGAACGCAAAATGCGTGATGTGATTCCAGACGTTCATCTTACCAGTCCCTGTCCCTCGGATGTCCCTTCCGATTACGGACACTTTTAACGTTCAGTCGTGAATCTTCGGTGAACGCGATGTTAATCTTCAGTCGGAATCGGCCCCGACGATGGCCGAATCACGGCTGAGTCTGGGTCTTTCCTCGACCGGCTGGAAACTTCTCCGGCCTGTATCTTTTCCGACACAGTTGTTTCGCAGCCATGCCGCGCGGGAGCATTTTCGTTTCAACTGCGTCTCGAAGCGAATTTGAAGCACAGCCCGGAACATGGTCGCGCGAGGCACGTTGGAACAACGAGCCGGACGACGTCCGGCTCGCCGGTATCGTTCGCGTGAGGGACGATCGGCTCCGGCCTTTTCCGACACATCAAGAACCAGGAAGGGCAAAGCCATGGGTTTCTTTTCCAAGGACATCAAGACGCTGGACGACCTCTTCGTGCATACGCTGCGCGACATCTATTATGCCGAGAAGCAGATCGAGAAGGCGCTGCCGAAGATGATCGACAAGGCAACCAATCCAGAACTGGTGGCCGGCTTCGAGAAGCATCTGCAGGAGACGATGGGCCATATCGAGCGCGTCGAGCAGGTCTTCGAGATGCACGGCGTCAAGGCCAAGGCGGTCAACTGTCCGGCGATCGACGGCATCCTCGAGGAGGCCGACGAGATCGCCGGCGACATCGACGACAAGCAGGTCCTCGACGCGGCGCTCATCGCCTCGGCGCAAGCCGTCGAGCACTATGAGATCACGCGCTACGGCGCGCTGATGGCATGGGCCAAACAACTGGGACGCAGCGACTGCGCCGCAGTGCTCGCCAAGAACCTGAAGGAGGAGGAAGCGACCGACAAGAAGCTTTCCCAGCTCGGGGAGAGCAAGGTCAACATGCAGGCCGCCGAATAGTTATCCGCGCAGCCACGAAAGGCCGGTCCCTCGCCGGGCTGGCCTTTTCGTTCATGCGATTTCAGCTTTGCAGGAAGGCTTTCGCGAAGGCGATCTTGCCTTTCGGCGAGAAGACGACGGCACGACCTTCGGGTTCACGACGTGCCCATTTTTCGTCGAGCGTCTTCTCCAGGATCGCAGCTCCGAGCGCGCCGGCGAGATGCGAGCGCCGCACGCTCCAGTCGAGGCATGCCCGACAGACCGGTCTGCGCTGGCCCACGAAGGCCGCCGTGTCGATACCAAGCGCGGCGAAGTAGGCGGGTGCCGATCTGCCGAGGGTGATCTCGTCACCCTTGCGCCGCAACAGGCCTCGCTCCAGGAAACCATCCAGCATGGCAACCGCGCGGTCACCGGCGAGGTGATCATAGCAAACGCGAGCCTCGCGCATGGCAGCGTCGCGCGGTCCCGGTCGCGCACGCTGCGGCCCTGCATTGGCGGCGACGCCGCTGATCGCCTCGATCATCGCCGCCACTTCGGTTCCAGCCAGCGCGTAGTACCGGTGCCTGCCTTGGCTCGCGACGGTCAGCAGGCCGCCGTCGATCAGCTTCGACAGATGCGAACTCGCCGTAGGAAGCCCGACATTTGCTTCCAGGGCGAGCTCGCTCGCGGTCAGCGCACCGCCATTCATCAGCGCCGACAGCATATTCGCGCGCGCCGGGTCGCCGACCAGGCTGGCAACGCGGGCGATATCGGGTCCTTCACGCATAGTTCGACCATAAACGAAGTATCGTTGTTACACAATTGCTATGCTTGGGCATCAGAGGATCACCCAGCATGGCCACCAGGAACGTCTCCCAACCGCTTCGCCAGTCCCGTTTCGGCGACCGCTGGCTCACCGCCGTGGAAACCCTTGCAGCCTTTGTGGGCCGTTGCCTGGATCGTCACCGGCAGCGCCTCGATCTCGATGCGCTCGAGGATGCCGCGTTGCGGGACATCGGCCTGTCGCCCGAAGACGTCAGGCGCGAATGCGCCAAGCCGTTCTGGCGGTGACGAACGGCTTGCGAGGCAATTGTCCTATCGCATCCCGGCAGGCGACGCTTCGTTCTTGATCGAACTGTCACTGCAGATCCACTCGAACCCTCAGAAGAAAGTCCCATGACCATCACCTGCTTTATCCGTTACGAGATCGAACCCTATGCGAAAGCCGATTTCGAGGAATATGCGCGCAACTGGGGACAGGCGATTCCACGCTGCGGCGCCGATCTCATCGGCTATTTCGCACCGCATGAGGGTTCCGCAACCACCGCCTATGGCGCCTACAACATCGATAGCCTGGCCGCCTACGAGGCCTATCGTGCAAAGCTGGCGGCCGATCCGCTGGGCCGCGCGAACTACGAGTTCGCGCGCGACAAGCGCTTCATCCTCAAGGAGGACCGCATCTTCCTGAAGCTCGTCTCCGGCCCGCATGCGCTGCTGGCAAAACCCTGATCCTCAAGCATTGCCGATCAGCACGCCGGCGGCGAGGACGAGGCTGCCGCCGAGCACCACCTGCAGCACGGCGCGGAAGAACGGCGTCTCCATGTAGCGATTCTGGATGAAGGCGATCGCCCAGAGTTCGACGAACACAACGGCGATCGCGATCGCCGTCGCCGTCCAGAAATGCGGAATGAGATAGGGCAGCGCGTGGCCCAGCCCGCCGATGGCAGTCATAATGCCCGAAGCAAGGCCGCGCTTCACCGGCGAGCCGCGCCCAGACAGCTTGCCGTCGTCATGCGCGGCCTCGGTGAAGCCCATGGAGATGCCGGCGCCGACCGATGCCGAGAGGCCGACGAGAAAGGTCTGCCATGTATCGCCGGTGGCGAAGGCGGCGGCGAAGATCGGCGCCAGCGTCGACACCGAGCCGTCCATCAGCCCGGCCAGCCCTGGCTGCACATAGGTCAGGATGAACTGGCGTCGCTCGGCGGCGTTCTCCTCTGCCTTTACGTCCTCGGGCACATGCTCCAGGCCCAGCCGGCGCGCCAGCGATTCATGGCTCTGCTCCGCCGCCGCGAGGTCGCCGAGCAGCTTTCGCGTCGAGGCGTCCGACGTGCGCTTCGCGGCTTCGAGGTAGAAGCGGTGCGCCTGGTCCTCCATCGCCTCGGCCTGCCCGCGCACCGTGTCGACGCCGAGCGGCCGGACCAGCCAGTCGGGCTTGCGTTCATAGTAGCCCTTCACATGCTCGCGGCGGATGAGCGGGATGCGCTCGCCGAAGCGTTTCCGGTGCTGCTCGATCAGCGCCGCGCGATGGCGATCCTCTTCATCGGCCATGCCGTCGAACACGGCGGCCGAAGCGGGAAAGTCGTCGCGCAGACCGTCTGCATAGGCACGATAGATGCGCCCGTCATCCTCCTCCGAAGAAATCGCGAGTGCGAGGATTTCCTGCTCGGAAAGCGAATCGAAGGGGCGGCGGCCGAAACCGAAGACACGGGAAAGCATGAGGTTCGTGCTCTAGTTTAGAACTATTCTAAACTAGAGCTTTCGCGGCCATGCCGCAATGGCGAAACCTTGATCCAGGAACGTGAATTTCCCCTGCTGGCTCTTCCTATAGCCGGACTTCGGCATATATAAGCTAACATTCGCCTATAGGAGTATTCGATCGTGAAGCAGCAGAAGCCCGGCTCTCAGAAACCCGCCGATCCGCATGCCGAACCCTTCGATCCGCAGCCGCTGCTGGATCTGATCGCCGGCATCCAGGCCGACCTCGACCGCCTGAAGGGCCTGGTCGAGAATGCCGCGCCCAAATACGACCCGGCCAATCCGGCCAACAAGACGGCCGACGGCAAGCTTTCCGAGGAAGGGGTGGAGTGCTGCTACCGCATGTTCGACGAAGGCGCGAGCCGCTACTCGGTCGCGCGCGCGATGAAGATCTCCTTCGCGGCGGCCACCCATCGCTTCGCCGCCTGGCGCAAGGCCGGCGGCGAGAAGAGGGTGCGTACGCTCCTCGGCTAAATGCCGGCTACACGAAAC
>JAEYXI010000159.1 GCA_023428515.1 Pseudomonadota bacterium
TCCCTATCCTGGAAGGCTGGCAGCGATTGGCGGAACAGGTCGACTTTCCTGTGCTGGTGGAAACGCATCGCGACCGGATGACGACGGATCTTCACTTCACGCTCGACATACTGGACGCAATGCCCGACCTGCGGCTGCTGGCGGACCTCTCGCACTATCTCGTCGGGCGGGAATTCGCCTGGCCGGTTTCCGCCGACGACCATGCGCAGATCGAACGGGTCCTCGACAGCTCGTGGGCGTTCCATGGGCGGATCGCGAGCCGCGAGCAAATCCAGATCGAGATGTCGTTTCCGCACCACCGCAAGTGGGTCGAACTGTTCGGCGACTGGTGGCGCTACGGATTCCGCAGTTGGCGGCAGCGCGCCGAAGCGGACGCGACGCTTTGCTTCGTATGCGAGTTGGGACCGCAGCCTTATGCGATCACGGGTGCGGACGGAAACGACCTGTCCGACCGGTGGGAAGAGTCGTTGCTGTTGCGCAGGCTTGCGTTGGACCTGTGGGCCGAAACCTGAGCGGATACCATCGGTCAGGACAGCGGGCCGACCTGATCGGCGGGCTCAGGCGGTCGTGGCCTTGAACTTGCTCATGAGATATGGGCCGGACCGAACGGGTTCGTATTTTGGGGCTTCGCCGTCTGCAAGGCAGGCCTCCAACACCTCGATTTCGGCATTCCAGTTAGGCTGATGGAAGAACGCCATCGACTGCCGCCGGTCCATGCCGCCTTCCTCCGGCGGAGGATTGACGACACGGTGCACCGTCGAGACCCATCTGTCATTGGTCCATCGGGCCATCAGGTCGCCGATATTGATGACGAAGGCGCCTGGCACCGGAGGCACGGGCGTCCATTCGCCATGGGGCGTGATGATCTCGAGACCGCGCGAGCCGGCCTGCGGCAGGAGAATGGTCAGGCTGCCGTAGTCGGTGTGCGCGCCAGCGCGGATCTGTCCTGGTTTCGGCGGCACATGCTGTTCGGGATAGTTCAAGGCGCGCAGCGCGCTGATGGGCGCGTCGATGAAGCGGTCGAAATAGTTTTCCGGCAGTGTGAGCGCAGTGGCGAACAGGCGCATGATCCGCACCGCCAGATCCTCCAGGGCAGCGTAATAGGTCCTCCATGCGTCGACGAATCCATCGGGTGCTTCCGGCCAGATCGTCTCTGCATAACAGAACGCTAGGGCATCCCGGTCATCGACGCCGTCTGGAACACGCAACGGCCCGCCGTTGAAGCTTTCCTTCAGGTCTGGAGGCGTATCCACATTGCGGGACTTGGCGAGCGCCTCCAGTTCAGGACCAAGATAACCGTAGGGATAGCCCTTGTACGGAGCCTTGGAGCGCTCCTTCTGTTCGTGGGACAGGTCGAAGAAGGCGCGAGCCTTCGTCCACGCTGCATCGATTACATGCTGCGGAACCCCATGGTTGGCGATCGCCACGAAGCCGGTCGAACGGCAGATTTCGTCCACCTCCGCGCCGAGTCTCTTCTTTTCCTGCAGGTCGGCTTTTTCGAACCGCCCCAGATCGAACACGGGGAATGTCGAGGCTTGCATGATCGCGCTCCAATCGTTGCGTTTGGTGGGCCGCCCAACGGCATGTCTGGGCGCAGTGCGAGGAGATTACGCCGCGAACAAACCAAGTCAAGCGCTTAACTAACGGCGCAAGCGACACCTTTGACAAACCGTGGCGAGGCCGCGCTGGCTACGTAAAGTTGGCGACGAATTCCTCTTTCTTGACATCGATATTGATCAGCGCGCTTTGCTCGCTGAGCAATTCGTCCATCATGAACCTCAGGACCTCGACCGCAGCGGGTGACAAGCTTCGCCCTTGCCGCTTGATCACCGATAGCGTTCGTTTGAGTCGCGGACTCTTGAGCGGTCTGTAGACGAGATCCTTCGAGATGATTGCATGGGAGACCTGGGCAGGAACCGCGGCAATTCCCATGCCGCATTCGATCATCGCGCCGAGAGCGAAGATACTGCTGGCCTCGCAGATCGGCGCGCCGACAATGTGGGAAATCTCCGGATGGCTGGCAATGATTTCGCGGGTCTGAGTGCCCTCAGGCATGCTCACCATTGGCGTGCCTTCAAGATCCTGCCAGGAGAGGCGGCCGGGTTTGGAAGCCAGCCAGTGGTCGGCGGGGCAGACGATCCCGAATACGTCTTCCATGAAAGGGAAGCTTTCTAGGCCCTGCGGCGCGCGGTGAACGTTGGTGATACCGAAATCGATTTCTTCTTCCTGCACCCGTCGAGCAAGGTTATCGGGCGTGTTCAGAAGCTTCACGTGAATGCCTGGAAAACGCTGGTGAACCTTGGCAACGGTCGGAGCCAGGACACAGCACAGAAACGAGGCGGACGCCGCAGCCACGACGTTGCCCTTCTGCCGGTCGGCGAGCGCGCTCAGATTGTCGAGCGAGCGCGACAGGTCATGCAGCAGCCGTTCTGCCACGGGCAGGAACATGGCCGCGTGGCTCGTCAGATGCACCGAACGCGTGGTGCGATCGAAAAGCTTTAGCTTGATCTCAGCCTCGAGCTGCCGGATCGCGATGGTCAGTGCCGATTGTGAAAGGTTGAGGGTGTTCGCGGCCCGCGTGAAGTTCCGCTCCCGGGCTACAGCGATAAACGCTCTCAGCTGTTTGATCGTGATGTTTTTCATGCGCAAAACTCATTAGTTCATTGCAATAATATAATTGTCCAATGGAGCTCTGCATACTAGCCTTTTGATGTGGTCGCAGGCGTGGAGGCGCTGACCACAGGGTGGAGAGACTTCGACGCGATGCCGCAACAGCAGCCAGATTCGGGCAGAACCGTCTTTGACAAGATATGGAATGCCCATGTCGTGACGGAGAAGGAACGCGGACCGTCGCTGCTTTACGTGGACAGGCATCTCGTCCACGACGGATCCTTCCACGCTTTCGAGATGTTGCGCGAGCGCGGCCTGTCCGTTGTCAGGCCGAAGCAGACTTTCGGGACACCTGACCACTACGTTTCCACCGAGGCCGACCGTATAGTCAGGGAGCCGCTGCCGCCTTTGCGTCGCATGCTCGACACGTTCCGCCGGAACATGGAAGCGAGCGGTATCCGTTATTTCCCGCTGGATGGCGTCAAGCAGGGCATCGTCCACGTGATCGGCCCGGAACAGGGCATCACTCTGCCCGGCATCGTGCTGGTCTGCGGCGACAGCCACACATCGACACATGGCGGGCTGGGCGCGCTGGCGTTCGGGATCGGGCAGTCGGAAAATGCCCATGTCCTCGCCACGCAGACGATCTGGCAGCACCGGCCGCGGCGCATGCGCATCACGCTGGACGGGCAGCTCGGAGCCTTCGTTTCGGCGAAGGACGTGATTCTGACCATCATTGGCCGGATCGGCACCAGCGGCGCCGCTGGCTACATTATCGAGTACGCTGGCCCGGCAGCGCGGGCGCTTTCGGTGGAGCAGCGTCTGACGCTCTGCAACATGTCTATCGAAGCCGGCGCCAAGGCCGGAATGATCGCGCCCGACGACACGATTTTTGATTATGTCAGCGGCCGCTCTTACGCGCCGAAGGCGGCGGACTGGGACGACGCTCTCCGGTACTGGCGCACGCTGCGCACCGATGACGACGCCAGCTTCGACCGCGAGGTCGCCATTGACGCGTCGGCGATCGCGCCGATGGTGAGCTGGGGCACCACCCCGCAAGACGTCTTACCGATCGGAAGCCGTATCCCCGATCCGTCCCAGGAAGCCGATGCCGGCCGTCGCGCACACCTCGTCTCGAGCCTTGACTATATGGGTCTCGTCCCGGGAACGCCGCTCGACGAGATACCGGTGGACATCGTGTTCATCGGCTCCTGCACGAATGGCAGGATCGAGGATCTGCGTGCCGCTGCGGCCGTGCTCGACGGCAGGCGAGTGTCGGTGCGAACCTTGGTTGTTCCTGGTTCGGGCCAGGTCAAGGGCCAGGCGGAATCGGAGGGGCTTGACGAGGTATTCCGCCGTGCCGGCGCCGAGTGGCGCGAGCCAGGCTGCTCGATGTGCGTCGCCATGAACGGCGATCTCGTTGCGCCCGGCAAGCGCAGCGCCTCCACTTCCAACCGAAATTTCCCCGGCCGGCAAGGCGTCGGCGCACGCACTCACCTGATGAGCCCGTCGATGGCGGCCGCTGCGGCTGTGACGGGCCGCCTTCACGATGTCCGCCAACTGGAGGCGGTGTCATGAAGGCATTCCACACCTTGACGGCGATCGCCGCACCCATGCCGGCTGAGAACATCGATACCGACCAGATCATTCCGGCTCGGTTCCTTAAGTATTCCCGCGCCGAAGGCTACGGCAACTTCCTGTTCCATGATCAGCGCTTCGACCAGCACGGAGGGGAGAGGCCGGGTTTTGTCCTCAACCGGCCGGAGTTCCGTAAGGCGCAGATCATTGTCGCCGGCCCCAATTTCGGCGGCGGTTCGTCCCGCGAAGGCGCGGTGTACGCTCTGGCCGACTATGGAATCCGCTGTGTGATAGCGCCGAGCTTCGGGCAGATATTCTATAAGAACTGCTTCGCCAATGGGCTGCTCGCGGCGAAGGCCGACGCGGCCGACATCGAGACCTTGATGCTTGCGGTCGAGGCCAGCGATTCGAACCTTCTGCAGGTGGATCTGGAGCAGACGAGCATCTCGGTTCCGACCGGTGGTGTCCGGATCGGTTTCGAGGTGGAACCGTTCTTCGCGACGATGCTGCTTCAGGGCGTTGATGAACTCGGCCTGACATTGGGCTTGCGCGACGAGATCAGCGCGTTCGAGGAGCGGTATTTCGACCGCTTCGCATTTTTGAAGAGGGCCGGTTGAGATGACGGTTGCTGAGCACAAGGCCTACGGAATGGAGCCTCGTGCGCGTCTTCGCGAGATGATGCGCCGGGAGGGCGCGATCATCGCGCCGGGCGTCGCCGATGCGCTCAATGCGCGCATCGTTGCCCAGCATGGCTTCGAGGCAATCTACATGACCGGCGCCGGCACAACGGCCGTGCGCCTGGGCATGCCGGATGTCGGCCTGCTGTCGATGACGGAAATGGTCGACAACGCGGCGCGCATCGTCGACGCCAGCAACCTGTCTTTGATCGCGGATGCCGACAACGGCTACGGCGGCGTACTGAACGTGCGCCGCACGGTTCAGGGTTTCGAACGTGCCGGCGTGGCTGCGATCCATATCGAGGATCAGTCATTGCCCAAGCGATGCGGCCATCTCGCCGGCAAGCAACTGGTCGAGACCGACGAAATGGTGTCCAAGATCAAGGCTGCTTGCGACGCTCGCCTCGATCCCAACTTCACGATCATCGCCCGTACCGATGCGATTGCTGTCGATGGTTTCGAAGCCGCGATAGAGCGTGCGCTTCGATACAGGGAAGCCGGAGCGGACATGTTGTTCGTCGAAGCCCCGAGCGCCGAGCAACTGCCGCTCATCGCGCCGCGTCTCGATGCGCCCTTGCTCTACAACATGGCTGCCAGTGGCAAGACGCCATTCCTCGGCAAGGAAGAGATCGAGAAGCTTGGCTTCAAGCTCATAATCTACCCGAACTGGCTGCTCCTGGCGAGCATCCGGGCGGCCAGCTCGATGCTCGATCTTCTGAAGCGCACGGGTTCGATCGCCGAAGCGGTCCCCAACGTCGCTTCGTTCCGGGAATTCTTCGATCTCGTCGGTATGCAGGAAGTCCAGCGCCTGGAGGGCAAGTACGCGGTGCGGGAAGAAAGCCGCATCGGATACTAGGGCTTCAGGGAGGGAAAATATGGAACTGTCCACCAAGTCGGCACGCGAACTGTTCGAGGATCTCAAGGCCCGTCCGGCCCGTCCGCCGTTCGGTTTCGGTTCCCGCCCGGCACTCATCAATGTCGATCTCCAGAACGCCTACACCAATGTCGGCAAGTATCCGACCGCCTATGAGACCGATCCGCGGCAGATCGAACATGTGAACGCGCTCGCCAGCGCACTCCGGGCCAAAGGTTTCCCTGTTGTGTGGACCTACGTCGCCTACATGGAATCCGGCGAGGATTGCGGCATCTGGGGCACTCGCACCGACACGCCGGATTCCTTGCAGAACATCAAGGTGGACTCGGAGCGGTCGAAGATTGACGCGCGTTGCGAGGTCAATCGCGTTCGCGACGTCGTCATCAACAAGCGCATGGCGTCGGCATTCTTCGAGACGAATCTTGGCTCGGTTTTCACCTTCCACAAGATCGATACGGTCATCGTCACCGGTGGTTCGACCTCGGGTTGCGTGCGCGCCACCGTCGTCGACAGCCTGTCTCGCAGCTTCCGCACGATCGTTCCGGAGGAATGCGTTTCAGACAAGCATGAGAGCCCGCATTTCGCGAACCTCTATGACATGGCGCTGAAGTATGCCGACGTGGTCCCGGTCGCGAAGGTGCTTGCCGACATCGACCGGCTGAAGCCAGCGAAAGGCTGAAGCCATGCGCGATCCAGGCCTCTACGACTATCTGCCCTATGACGGCAGGCGGCCGCGCATCGAGTGGCCGAACGGCGCCAAGGTCGCGTTCTGGGTCGCGCCGAACATCGAATTCTACGAGATCTCGCCTCCCGCCAATCCGCACCGCAAGGCGTGGGCGCGCCCCGAACCGGATGTGCTCGGATACTCGTATCGCGATTACGGCAACCGTGTCGGCTTCTGGCGGATGTTCGAAGCCATGCAGCGCCACGGCGTCCGTGGCAGCGCATCGCTCAACGTGGCGATGTGCCAGCATTGCCCCGAGATCATCGAGGCGTGCGTCGATGCCCGCTGGGAATTCTACAGCCACGGCACCTATAACACGCGCTTCATGCTCGGCATGAACGAGGATCAGGAACGTGAACTGATCCGCGATTCCATAGACACCATCCGCGAGCATACCGGCCAGAGTCTGGATGGCTGGCTGGCGCCTGCATTGTCCTACACCGAGCGCACGATCGAACTCGTCGCCGAGATGGGGCTCACCTACGTCTGCGATCTTTTCCACGACGACCAGCCAACGCCGCTGAAGGTCGCGTCGGGCAAGCTCGTCTCGATTCCCTATTCGCTCGAGATGAACGACGTCATCGCCTACAACGTCAATCTCATTTCACCGCGCCGTTACGGCGACGTCATCAAGCGCCAATTCGACCGCCTCTATCGCGAAGGCGAGAAGTCCGGGACGGTGATGTGCATTCCCTTGCACCCGTATCTCGTCGGCTGGCCCTATCGCATCAAGGCGTTCGAGGAGGCGCTTTCCCATATCGCCGGCCACGACGACGTTTGGTTCGCCACGGGCCGCGAGATCGCCGCGCACTTCGTCGCAAATCACTATGACGACTTCGTCAGTGCATCCATGCCAGTGGGAGAAGCGGGATGAGCGTCGGCGACGACTACCTACGCTACGAAAAACGCCGCTACGGCATGGACCACGACCGCTATCGTTGGTCAATCATGGATCGCAGGCCGTCACTGAAGTGGCCTGGCGACGCCAAGATCGCACTTCTTATTGTCCCTGCGTTGGAGTGGTTTCCGCTCGACATGGCAAACAAGCCTTTCGCGCCTCCCGGCGCGATGAGCACGGCCTATCCCGACCTACGCCATTACACATTGCGTGACTACGGCAACCGCGTCGGCATCTACCGGTTGATGGACGTTCTTGCGGCGCGCGGGCTCAGGGTGACCGCTGCTCTTGGCACCGCGGTGGCGCAGCGTTATCCGGCATTGGCCGAGGCTGTCGTGAAGGCCGGATGGGAGGTGATCGGCCACGGCCTCGACATGGACAGGCTGCATCACAGCCAGTTGGACGAAGCGCGGGAGGCCGAGATGGTCGGCAGCGCTTTGGCGGCGCTCGCACAGGCGACCGGACAGCGTCCGCGCGGCTGGCTATCACCGGCTAAATCGCAGTCCTGGCTGACGCCTGACATCCTGCAGCGGAATGGCATCGAATATTGCTGCGACTGGGACAATGATGATCTGCCGTACTTCGCCAAGGCGGGCGATGGCAGGCTGGTGCACATGCCGACGTCGCCGGACATCGACGACTTCTCCATCCTCGTGAAAAACCATCATTCCGAACAGGATTTCACGACCCAGCTCATCGACCAGTTCGACGTGCTCCATGCCGAAGCGATGGAGCGTGGCGCGCGCATCATGTCGATCGCATTGCGGCCGTGGGTCATCGGCCAGCCCTACCGGATCGGCGCTCTCGAGGCTGCGCTCGACCACATCCTCTCGCACAGCGATGTGTGGAGCGCGACGGGCTCCGAAATCATGGACGCGTGGCTCGCGCAGCAGAAGGAGGAAGTCTCCGAATAAGGCCTTCACGCCGTCATAAGCGGCCAAGAACAAGAACACCGGAACATGAGAAATTGAGTTCGTTGGGAGAGACGAAATGCCCATTTTGAGAGGCCCGGCCAGTCCGGAATATGAGGTCGACGTTGTCGTTGTCGGCTCGGGTGCTTGCGGCCTGTGCGCCGCGCTGGCCGCCAATGAGAGCGGGGCGCAGGTGCTGGTTCTCGAGCGCGACCGCCGACCGACCGGCAGCACTGCGCTGTCGACCGGCTTGATCCCGGCCGCCGGCACCCGCCTCCAGCGCGAAATGGGCATCGAGGACGATGCCGGGATATTCTTCAACGACATCATGGGCAAGGCCAAGGGCAAGACCGACGCCAACATGGCGAAGGCGATCGCCGCCGCGTCAGGCCCGACGGTCGACTGGCTTCGTGATGGCCATGATGTGCCGTTCCGCCTCGTCGAAGGGTTCCTCTATCCAGGACACAGCAGGCTTCGCATGCATGGCGTGCCGAGCCGCTCGGGCGACGAACTGCAGAACGCCCTGCTCGCCGCCGCCGAACGTGCCGGCCTCGATATTATCGGCGAAGCGACGGTCGAGGACCTTCATGTCGGACCGGAGGAGCGCGTCGAGGCGGTCGGGTTCCGCCGTCCCGATGGTCGCATGGAAGTCGTCGGTGCGCGCGCCGTCGTGCTGGCTTGCAGCGGCTTCGGTGGCGCCCCGGATCTGGTCGAACGCCACATCCCCGAGATCGCGAAGGCCGAATATTGGGGGCACACCGGCAACAAGGGCGATGCACTGGCATGGGGCCAGGAAATCGGTGCGGCCACGGCCGACTTGGGTTCGTATCAGGGGCATGGCGCCGTGGCCCACCTTTACGGCAAGCCGATGATGTGGGGACTGATCACCGAAGGAGGTTTCCAGGTCAATGCCAGTGCGGAGCGATTCTCGAACGAGGCGAGTGGCTATTCCGAGCAGGCCTTCGAGGTCATCCGGCAGCCCGGCGGCGTTGCCTACAACATCTATGATGAACGGCGCGAGCAGGCCGCACTGAGCTTCACCGACTACAATGAGGTCGCTGCATTGGGGGGCATCAGGAAGGCCGACAGCCTTGCAGAACTCGCAGCCATGCTTGGCTTGCCCGCGCAGGCGCTGGAACGCACGGCTGCCGAGGTAGACGCTATGCGCGCCGGCCATAAGCCAGACCCCTGGGGTCGCGACTTCTCCGGCACGGCGCCGCTGGCTGCACCGTTTTGCGGCGCACGCATCACTGGCGCGCTGTTCCACACCCAGGGCGGCTTGGTGGTCAACGAACAGTCGCAGGTCATGCACACCAGTGGTCGGCCTCTGCCGAATCTGTTCGCGGGAGGAGGGGCTGCGCGCGGCGTCTCCGGTCCGTCGCGCTGGGGCTATCTCTCGGGCAATGGCTTGCTC